>JALWDQ010000603.1:0-1039 GCA_027039625.1 Calditrichia bacterium
TAATTTGTGTCTTCAGTGGTTTAAGGTAATTCAGTGGTAGCAAAAAAGGAAAGGAACAGATTGTGAAAGGACGTTTAACCTCTCTGGATGCGTTTCGTGGCCTCACTATTGCGGGAATGATTCTGGTAAACAATCCCGGTAGCTGGGCGCATGTGTATCCCCCATTGCTTCATGCGGAATGGAACGGCTGGACGCCAACGGATTTGATATTCCCCTTTTTCCTCTTCATCGTGGGGGTGGCAATTACCCTCTCACTTTCCAAACATCGCGCCACCCACGACAAGGCCTTCCTCTACAAAAAAATCGTACGTCGCACCCTGATTATTTTCGGCCTGGGATTGTTTCTCAACGGTTTCCCCTATTTCCACCTGTCCCACATTCGCATCATGGGGGTATTACAACGGATTGCGATTGTGTACTTTTTTGCAGCCATCATCACCCTGAATTTCGACTGGAAGAAGCAGGCGGGCATTGCCGCAGCTTTGCTGCTGGGTTACTGGGCGATGATGAAACTGATTCCCGTTCCGGGACACGGCGCCGGAGATTTAAGCGTGGAAGGCAATTTGGCTGCTTACATTGACAATCTGATTTTACACGGGCACATGTGGCGCAAAACCTGGGATCCGGAGGGGTTGTTGAGTACCCTGCCGGCCATTGCTACCGCCTTAAGCGGAGTGCTTACCGGGGAGTGGTTGTTGAGCGGGCGCGATCGGCGGGATATTGCCGGATGGATGTTTGTGGTTGGCTGGATTGCCATCGTGGTGGGATTGTTCTGGGGCATTGTCTTCCCCATCAACAAATCCCTGTGGACCAGCAGCTACGTGGTGTTTACCTCCGGAGCCGCATTGCAATTCCTGGGCTTCTGCTACTGGCTCATCGATGTGAAAGGCATTCGCAAATGGGCAACTCCCGCCATCGTGTACGGGATGAATGCCATTGCCGTGTTTACCCTCTCCATTCTGGTGGTAAAAATTCTCATTCGGGTAAAAATCGCCACCGCCACGGGAGACAAAATTTCCCTGTACAGCTGGCTTTATCG
>JALWDQ010000604.1:0-3365 GCA_027039625.1 Calditrichia bacterium
CTGGTTACCGTGGCGGTTTCCCTGATCATCCTGGCGCTGGCCGATCCTCAGATTGGCACCCGGTTGATTCAGGTGAAACGCAAGGGAGTGGATATTTTCGTGGCGCTGGATGTTTCCAAGAGCATGCTGGCAGAGGATGTGGCTCCCAATCGGCTGGAAAAAGCCAAACACGAAGTGGCTACCTTTATCGACCAATTGGAAGGCGATCGCATCGGGCTCATCTGTTTTGCCGGAATTGCCTTTGTGCAGTGTCCGCTAACGCTGGATTACACCGCAGCCAAGCTGTTTCTCTCCTCCATCGATACCGATGTCATTCCCCAGCCGGGAACGGCCATTGCCAGCGCCATCCGCACTGCCATGAAATCGTTTGTCACCAAAGAATACAAACACAAGATTCTCATCCTGATTACCGATGGCGAAGACCACGAAGGCGATCCCGTGAAAGCCGCCAAAGAAGCGGCGAAAGAGGGAATCGTGATTTACACCATCGGGATTGGCTCTCCCCAGGGAGCACCCATTCCGGAGTACGATCAGTACGGGAATCGCATCGGCTACAAGAAAGATCGTCAGGGGCAAATTGTAACCACCAAACTGGACGTGTTGACCCTGGAGAAAATTGCTTTCGAAACCGGCGGAAAGTACTATATTAGCAGCACGGGGGAGAGCGAACTGGACAAAATTTATCAGGAAATTTCCAGCATGGAGAAAAAAGAATTAGCCACTCGAAAATTCAGCCAGTTTGAAGATCGCTTTCAGATATTCCTGTTTCTGGGGCTCATTTTGCTGGTACTGGAATCCGTTCTGGGGGAACGCAAACACCTGCGGGAAATTAAGGCCGCGGAGGTGGAACAATGAAGGGGAGCAAACAGTATCTCGCGTTCGGGTTGAGCATTCTGCTAATTCTCCTGGCTTCGGCGGTTCAGGCCGATGTGGATCGCGGCAAAACCAACCAGGGCATCAAAGCCTTTCAGGAAGGGCAGTGGGACGAAGCTCTGAGATATTTTCAGGATGCGCAACTGGACGATCCCACCGATCCCGTGGGGCACTACAATCTGGCCGAAGCCCTTTATAAGAAAAAGCGCTTCGAAGATGCGCTAAAGGAATATCAGAAAGCTCTGGGAACGGAAGATCCGCAGTTGCGCGAAAAAGTGTATTACAATCTGGGGAATACCTATTTCAATTTGAACAAGTACCAGGAAGCGATTCAGAGTTACATTAAAGCGCTGGATTTAAATCCCGACGACCGGGATGCCAAACACAATCTGGAGTACGTGCGCGCTCTGCTAAAGGAGATGGCCAAAAAACAGCCTCAGCAAAATCAGCCCAATTCTCAAAATCAGCAGCAGGGGCAGAATCAGCAGAAGCAGGAGGGGAAGCAAAACCAGGATCAGCAGCAGCAGCAGAAGCAGAATCAATCGCCCCGGAACCAGCAGCAGAGCAAGCAGGACAGTTCCCTCGCTCAAAATCAACCCCGGGAACAGGAACAGAAGCAAAAGCAGCAGCAGGAGCAGGCTCAACCGCAGCAGATGAAAAAGAAAAAAGCACTGTCCCGCGAAGAAGCCGAGCGTATATTACGCGCTTTACGCAGTAAAGAAAAAGAGAATCAGAAACTGCGGCGGATGCGGCTTCCTGCGGGAAAACGGCAGGTGGAAAAAGATTGGTAAGTCCTATGAAAATAAAGCGTTCCATTTTACTTTTGGTCATCACAATCCTGTTGGGTGCGGCGCTTTCGGGAATGGCTGCCGAGGTGCAACTTACCGCCCGGGTGGATAAAAATCCCGTGGCAGAAGATGAGCAATTTGTTTATGAAATCGAAATTACCGGCACCCAGCAAAACCTCCCGGATGTGGAGTTCCCGGACTTGAGCCAGTTTGCCATTCTCTCCGGTCCCAATGTCTCCTCTTCTTTCCAGATTGTCAATTTTAAAGTAAGCGCCAGCAAAACCTACTCTTTTATCCTGATGCCCAAAAAAGTGGGGCGGTTTACCATTGGGCCCGCCCGGGCAAAATACAAAGGGAAGGAGATTCGTTCCAACAGCGTCACCGTGCAAGTAGTTAAACAATCGTCTCGACCGCGTACAACCACCCCTTCACAAAGAGGCACCACCCGTCGAAAACAGAGTGCCAATCTGGGAAATGCCGTTTTCCTCAAAGTTATTCCTTCCCGCAAAACAGCCTATGTAAATCAGCAAGTGCTGTTGCGTTACAAGATTTATTTTCGGGTGAATATTACAGACAACAAAGTGCTCAAACTGCCTGAAGCTGTGGGATGCTGGGTAGAGGAATTCCCGGAGCCGCAGCGTCCCCGCATCTACACAGAAGCGGTTAACGGCGTGCGCTACAATGTGGCGGAAATCCGCAAGGTAGCTATTTTCCCCTCCCGTCCCGGGAAGATTACCGTTTCTCCTCTGGAGATGATGATTGAAGCCGTGCTCCCCAGGCGCCGCAATCCCATGGACATTTTCGACGAGTTTTTCAGCGATCCCTTTGGGCAGGTAGTGCGCAAAAAAATTAGCTCTGGTGCCATCCAGATTAATGTGCTTCCTTTACCCGAACAGGGCAAACCAGCCGATTTTACCGGGCTGGTGGGCGATTTCAGAATCCACTATTCCCTGGACAAGCAAACTTGTAAAACCAACGAAGCCATTTCGTACAAAGTCAAACTCTCCGGAAAAGGTTTGCTAAAATTCCTCAATGAATTACCGTTGAAGCATTCACCGGATTTTGAGGTGTACGAACCTAAAATCACCCGTTCCGTAAGCAAGACCGGGGCGGAAGTGATTAGCAATAAAGAATTCGAATACGTCCTCATTCCCCGGGTACCGGGCGATTTGAAGATTGAAGCTCTGCGCTTGAGCTATTTCAATCCCGATGACCGGCAGTACCATTTTCTGGAAGTACCGGAATTTGTGGTGCACGTTCTTCCGGGGAAAAACATGCCCACCACCATTGCCAGCGACGGTTATGTGGCTAAAGAGGCGGTGAAGTTACTGGGGCAGGATATCCGCTTTATTAAAGATAACATTCCTGCTTTTTACGAGATAGGCCACATGCCCTACGCCACCTGGTGGTTCTGGGGAGTTCCTTTGCTCTCTTTGCTGGTACTGGGGCTGGCCTGGGGATATCGGGTGCATCTGGATCGCATGAGTCGCGATGTGCGCTACGCTCGCAGCCGGAAGGCGCATCGGCAGGCAAAATCCCGTTTGAAAAAAGCGCGGGGTTTACTGCAACCGGAACAGGCGGCGTCGTTTTACGGAGAAGTGTCCCGCGCGCTCCTGGGCTATCTGGCGGACAAAACCAATCAGCCCGCCGCGGGACTGGTGCGCGAGCAGGTAGTAAAACTGCTCAAAGAATACCAGGTAGAGG
>JALWDQ010000605.1:0-3364 GCA_027039625.1 Calditrichia bacterium
GGATAAAATGAATTTCCGGGAACGGGGAAGATATTTTCCCCAGCCCCGGAATTATTTGAGGCTGTGTAAAAATGAAAAGCAGAAGGATATTTAATCAATAACATGCATATTGCAATTTACCATATTTATGTAAAATTGTAGCAGAAAAGAACGTAGAATTATTTTTTACCTGAATTTAGTGTTTTTCTACGGACTCTAAGACTCCATCATTAAGTCAACAACACAGGAATATTTTTGTATCTTTGCCTTTTTGCAAACCCTAAAATTCAAGGAAAATCATTAAATAATATCAATTTGCACTGTTTTTATTATAGCCACGAGCTTCAGCTCGTGGATTATTTAATCTTTCTCTCAAAATCAGGCTTTAGCCTAAATTTGGGCTAAAGCCCAATTTGTAGTTTGGGCCTTAAGTTCCCCCGAGCTGGAAGCTCGGGGCTATATTTTACTTTGAATGACAATGTATAAATATACCATTGACATTGCATTTTCACACAACCTCTATTTTTTAAGGGGAAATTCCCACACTTAGCCTCCCGGATAAACCCGACTTACCAATTGTAATGGTCAAGGGATTGTTCAGAGCACATTCAACGGCAAAAAGGAGACAATCCCACATTCACCAGCAAATGTATTCGGGCAGATTTTATTTTCACAAAAATTCTTTCCTCCGGTCAAATTTTAAAATTATGCTTATTGATTTGTACACCGCAAACGACAGCAATCCAGGTTAGGGTAAAAAATATGGTTACATTTCCTTACCTGAGTAAGAGCATTTTTTTCTGCTCACACAATCCATCCGCTTTCAACTGATAAATATAGACCCCTGAACTTACAGGGCGCCCCAATTCATCCTGTCCATCCCAACGCACCCATTTTTCACCGGCACATTCTTCCTGATCGACCAGTACCTTAACCACCTGACCCAGGGTATTCAACACCGTAAGCTTTACCCGTGCCGGTTTGGGTAAAGAATAGTGTATGGTCGTGCCGGGATTGAAGGGATTGGGATAATTTTGAAAAAGCTTGAATTTCTTGATTCCAACAGGAGGGAACTCTCGGATGCCGGTTGTGCTATTGTTTAAATAAAAATATGATTTAATGCGTGGTGTGACGGCAATGTCGGTCACACTCACAAATAAGTTTAATCGACCGGAGTTAAATACATCATACATGGTTAAACTCTGAATTTCCTGATTAAGGTTTTCCCAATAGTCATAATAATACACCTCGAACCGCTGGGTAGTATCATTCCATACCAGCATAACGACGGAAGAGGAAAAAGAAAAGACCAGGTCTTGAATGCCATCCCTGTTCACATCATAAGCGTAAAGTTCGGTAGTTCCCAGAACGTCTGTACCTAGCAAAAAGATGCTGCGAATCTTCTGGTAGGAATTATTTCCGGATGCTTCAAACCAGTAAATCCGGGAAGCAGGTATGCCGTTATAATAGGAACTGCCGCCGATGAAAAACTCCGGCTTACCGTTACCGTCTATGTCATTGGTGCTGGTGTTTAGATAGGCATTCGGTGCCGATATTGTATCGCTATAAATCAGTTGATAGTCATCATCACCCGTATTTTCAAACACAAAAATATCTCCGAACAAACCGCCGGTATTGAATTCCTTAAATCCATCTCCATCAAAATCGCCCACGCTAAAACCCGAAGTATAGAATCCGGGGGAGCACATCCCAAACTTTCGCTCAAAATTGTTCAGGCTGTCATCATACTCTGCCACAAAAATTTCGTAACAGGGCTGGGGAATGGTATCGTCGCCAAGATAAAGCACATCGGTAATACCATCATTATCTAAGTCCGTAAACGTTTCGGAGCCAGTTGAACCCAGGGCATGCCACATAAGATGGGAGAAATTAAAAATATCTGGATACGAATCGGGTTGGGAGCTTTCAAAATTATTGAAAAAATCAATTGGAGGTTGATTATTAAAATATCGCACACCTCTGATATTAATTTCCTTGAGCGAATCGTTATCAACATCTGTCAATGCTAATGGTGTTGTAAGTGAGTCTGGATACAATTTTTGGAAATTGAAGATAGTATCGGGCTCTAACTCAAAAATTGCAGATTTAGCTAAATCTGTATTGATTGGAATTTTGTAGGAGCCGATAATGTCAAGTAAATTATTGTTGTTTAGTTCTGAAATAACAAGCGGATATCCTCCAAATCCTCCCACGGGAATCATATTTCTTCTTGTATATTTCCAGTTATACTGTGTCGTATCGACGTTAATCAAATCAATCACCTGCACATTATGGCTGGAGGCAAGTTTGTTTAAATCTACGGTGTGGTTGGTTATTTCTATATATTTTACCATACCGGTCATTTTGTTGGTCATTTTTAGTAGGTTGGGTTCATTTTCTTCCACCTGCCATTCCTGTTCCAGATGGCGCAAGCGGTGTTCATCTAACCCACCGGGAATGCGGTTTGCCAGGGCACGCCAGGTGGTGTATGTGTCTAAATTCGTCACGCTTTGAGCAAAAAGAGGAAAGTGTAAAAATAACAATGATAGAACTATCATTAAAACACTCATTTGAGGCTCCTAATAATTTATTGGAAAAAATTTTAAATTTTCAGTGCTGGAGGTTTTTCGATCTCCGATCCTTCTCCGATGTCACTTTTAAATATATACGGGGGAGGGTAAAAATCAATAGAAAATTCTGGGAGCAGGGAAAAATTTTTTAACCACAAAAATTCAAAAATGGAAAAATACTTTAGGTTCAAGTCCATTAAAGTTTTTCTAATCGCATTGCCGGAGTAAAATTAAAAAACGCCCTCCCGATTTGCCTGGAAGGGCGCTAAGGCAGATAGAAACTTAATTAAGAAATTTATGTTTACTTTACCAGTATCATTTTGCGCACCAGCCGTTCATCTCCGGAGACCAGTTCGTATAGGTAAATGCCAGAACCCACTGGCTGCCCATGTTCATCTGTGCCATTCCATACTACCGAGTGTTTTCCTTCAGATAGATGTCTATTAACTAAAGTGGCAACACGTTGCCCTGTAATTGAATAAACATTCAGCGTTATTAGCCCTGCTTTCTGTAAAGAAAAGTGTATGGTCGTGCTGGGATTGAAAGGATTGGGATAGTTCTGCCAGAGTTCGAATGAGGTTGATAGAGGCTGCTGGTTTTCAATGTTCACCCAGAATACATCTATCTGGGAAATAAACACATCCTTGGTATTGTAAAGCGAGTAGGAGGTTAAAGTGCTATCGCCGAATGTCACTGTGCCCTCAAAATATCCGGTAAGCAGGATTTTATAATCCCAATTGCAAGCAATACCATTTCCTTTTTCATTGTACTCCCCTCCCACCTGGAGAATATTCAAAAGGACACCCGAGGAGGAG
>JALWDQ010000606.1:0-1037 GCA_027039625.1 Calditrichia bacterium
TTGGCGTGGAGTATTTCAAAGGCACCCAGGCTGAAATTGATATGAAGCATCTCAAGCAAGAGATCGATAAGGCATTGATGGCATGGGGCCAGTTCGAGGAGGAGATTCGCCAGGCGAGTGCTATGCAAGACAAGAAGGATTTAGCCTGGAGTATGCTGGATGCGGTAGGAAAGAAAGAGCCGTACCGGCTGTTTACTCGCACGCATCCCCTATGGGAGAAGGCTCGGACCGAGCTGGCCCGAGATATCGAGGCGCAAGTTGAGAGAGATGAGCTTGTCCCCTGTGCCCTTCATATTGCTCGAAGTGAGTGGCATCAGGCCCGAAGGGGATGTGAGAGCGTCCGCAAGCGCTACCAGGACTGGCCCGAGTATTTCTCGACCATTCTTACCACGGCCAATATCCTCATCGAGTTGGCTGATCAACTGGAGCAGCATCTGAATCGAGCCCGGATTTACCTGAATGAAAAGAGACTCGAGGAGGCGGCCGCGGCGCTCCAGGAGGCGAATCGCTGGCTGTTAGGTGCGCAACAGAGGACGCCCGGTAGCGTAGCCCAAAAGCTGACCCCGCAAGCCGAATTGCAGCAATTGCAGGATATCCTTGATGCGTATGAAAAGGCAGGGGAATTGCATCAGCGCCTGCAAAGCCAGGTCAATTCAACGGAGCGGGTGGCCGAACTAGAGCGTCTGGTGCAGGAAATTCAGGGTCATATCGACCGTGTGGCGGATCGGTATCGGGAAGATTTTGAGGCTTTGTTGGCGTTGGCCACCGCCCGTTACCACTATTACATGGGCAGGAGCATCCTGAGCGTCGCCGGCAATCCCGAAGAAGCCAAACGCCATCTTGTGGAAGCGGCTCGCCATGATGCATTCCAGAAAGAGGCTCAGGAGGCCATTCTCGACATTGACCAGAAGCTCATCCCCGCCAATCGTCGTGTCAAAGCGGCCCTGCGCAAAATCAACGAGCATCGCCAATATGGACGGTACTGGGAAGCTTATGAGGTGGCCCGCACGGTGGCGGAGGCGCCCGCGGCGCGAGAG
>JALWDQ010000607.1:0-1037 GCA_027039625.1 Calditrichia bacterium
CATCACCCGTTCGTGAAAATAGAAACAGAATCATGGCATAAATACCCTGTTGTTGTAATACTCCAAGGGTTTTCGTTACCAATCGTTCCAGTGTTTCTATCGGGTTTTTTACATTCCCGGAATTTCCTTTCACATTTTTTACAATTCTCTGGGCGCTTTCCGCGGCAATCTTATCGAGATTAAGGGTTACAGTATTCATATCACAAAACCCTCTCATAGATTTATAAATTAGTGACATTAATTTTTCGAATTCTTCCAAAACCTCGTGTTCCCATTCCTCCAATTCCTAAATGTTCTGCCCAATCCAGCCCACTTTCTATCACAGCAGAAGGTTCTTCCCAAGCTACTCCCAGTTTATCCCCTGCATTGTCCATCCCATTTTCTTCATTATATTTCTTAGAAGTAAGCGGAAAGCCTTCTCTACGATAATCATCAACTACCACATCAAACCACAGAAATGTCCCCCGTGGAATAGCTTCATATGTGAATAGAGCTCCCTCTTCTGCTGCTCCGGTTTCCGGATTGATGCTTACAGAAGTACGCACCTCCAGATTGCTGTTTATTACCTGGGAGAGCAGTTCATCCGAAACAAGAACAATGCGTTTTTTTACTAATTCGGGGATTCTTTTAGCTAACCCGCTAGGAAGAAGCCAATTGCTGTTCATTTTTTCTACCATTAACCATCCTAAGTTCAAATAATTTTTTGGGGTAACATCCCCCCATACTGCTTGTCCATTCTTAATTTCAGGAACACTGGATTCTTTAAATACCTCACTGATTATGGATGGACTGGTTATCCAGACTGGACCCACCATGGAATATACCGGGAATAATAAAATCTGGGCATCTGCAATAGAAACTACACCGGAATGTGATTGCTCAGCTCTTTCACCTGTTATAGAACCAAAAGTGTAGCATATGGGGCAAGTAGATTTACCACAGTGCTGACTCCCTCCATCTTTGCTTTGGCCTTGTCCTGCGCATTGGCGTTTGCCATACAGGTAGGCAGCATACTGGCGTATCGCACCGTGCAATGC
>JALWDQ010000608.1:0-1035 GCA_027039625.1 Calditrichia bacterium
GACGACAAAGGTAAAGCAACAACAGTTGAGGCAGATGGTGTTAAAGCAGGTGTTTTTTGGATGCAAGAAGATGCTAATGTTTGGAGAATTAAATTAAGACTAGGAGGTCAAGGTGTATAAAAACTATATTAAGGTAAATGAATCAAAAATTCTTACTCACTAAATAAAAATTTCTTATTTGAAAATTGAAATTTGTTATTTGTAAATTGTGAAGCTGCAACAAACGCTGCGATAAAAACAAAAATTGTGCAACGCATTTACTGAAAAGCACCGGCCCGAGTTCATTTTTAAAGTACTCTGAAAGTTTGGGGTTCGGGGTGACGATTATGGAATAAACACTTTTACCCCAAAATATGGTAAAAGCCAGTATTACCGGCTGGGGAATCTCTTTTTTCAAAAGATTGAAGAATTAATACTCCTACCTCCTTTTATCGAATGCCTCTGCTGTAATCCGTGCCACCAGTCCCGCCAGGAAAAGCAATCCGATCAGGTTGGGAATGGCCATCATCGCATTAGCAATATCTCCCACATTCCACACAATATCCAGATACCGGCCCTGTAAAATTGCCCCAATAAACAGAAGTCCAATATAAACCAACCGGTACGGCTGTTTGATGCGAGCACCGGCGAAATATCCCAGACACTGCTCTCCGTAAAACGACCAGCCAATGAGGGTAGTGTAACCAAACAGGAAGGAAGCAATGGCAATAATCCAGCCGCCATAGGGAATAACCGTATTAAATGCCTCGGCAGTAAGGGCGGTGCTGGATAATCCACCATTTGCCAGATTGTACCCCAGCTTCTCAGCCATGTGCACCACTTTTTCCGGAAGCATGGCCACTTCCTGAGGCGAAAGATGGGTGCCTCCTTTCAGCAAACGCACACCTGTGGCCGGTGTTAGCAAATATACACCGGTGAGTACAATGGAGAGGGTGGTCATGGTGTTCACCACCAGCGTGTCGATAAAGGTACCGGTCATGGCAATGAGCCCGTTCTTAGCCGGATCTTTGGATTTCGAAGCACTCTGTGCAATAG
>JALWDQ010000609.1:0-3351 GCA_027039625.1 Calditrichia bacterium
ATCCACCAGTTCCACTTCGGAGAGTGCCTCCCGAACCACCACCTTTCCATGTTCCACCAGGCGGGCGGGACGGGTGTATTCTTCAATCACATCTGCGGGGGAGAACACCGCCTGGTATTCGTAGGGCCAGCGGCGAACAACCGGGAGACCACCCACGTAAATGCGCACCTTATTCACCCGTTCCAAACGATGGGCGGCATATCCCACCAGTACATTGCTCATTCCCGGGGCAACGCCACAATCGGGGATTGCCACGACACCTCGTTCCCGTGCTAGCTCATCCAGTGTAAGCGGGTCTTCCGGGAAGAAAGCAATATCCACCAGCGACTTCCCGGCTTCAATCACTGCGCGGAAGGTTTGAAATCCCAGAAAACCGGGAAGCGCATTGACGACCAGATCGGCATCTTCCACCAGACGCTTCACCTCATCCGTCCGGGAACAATCCGCCACCACCGTCTGCACCGGCACCTGACGCTCCAGCCGCTGCAACCGCTCGCCATCCACATCCACTGCTTTCACCCGAAAATCCCGATCAGCTGCTAAATCCCGAATAATAGCACTGCCGACCAGTCCCGCACCTAATACAGTAATATTCATTATTCCCTCAGCTTTTTATCTTTAAAATCCCTTTGCGACTTTTCTAAAATTCCCCAAATTACTTAAAATACAAAGATGCTTTGTTAAACGTTCAATGAGAGGAAAATCCCCTGTATCCTCTCCTGAAAGCCATTTTTAAGGCGGATTTTTCCGCTCACTCAACCTGGCACCGGTTGCATCTTCGGCTGCGCTTTTCCGGTACTAAAACTGATGATTTTTGAAAATATCCAGCGCCAGTTGCGGATTGTCCACTTCCAGCACCACCGTTCCTTTTTTCTGTTTGGGTTCCAGGGCACCGAACAGATATTTTATGTTAATCCCGGCGTTTCCCAGTTTCATGGTGAGTTCCATGAGGGCGCCGCGATGATTCGGTAAAGTAACTTTTAGCACCTCGCGGATATCCACTTCGTATCCATTCTCGCGCAATGCCTGAAGCGCCTTTTCCGTATCCGACACATAAATTCGTGCAGCATCCACAAATACACCCACCGCGTACACCGAAATCTGCTTTTTCTTCAACACCCGAAACATCTCCCCCGCCGTTCCCGGACGATCTTCCAGAATAACATACAACTCCTGAATTTTTTCCAGTGCCATAGATGCTCCTTTCTATTTAAATTCACGTTGGTTTCCGTTCAATACACAATTCAAAGAACATATTGCGTTAACTCTGCCCGGTTTTTGAAATCGTTCATTTTATTCTGAAGGTTCCTGCGGTGTAAAAAGCTCCGAATCGGGAAAATCCAGGGAATTTTTTTTGCGGCGTGCCAGCTTATCCCAGGTGGATCGAATTGCCCGACCAGGGCGTTTCAGGGTGGCATTGACCATTGCCCGGGAGATACTGGCAGAGGATTTCATCACAATGGTGGAAAGCAACCGGGCTGCTTCCATACTGGCAGATTTGCGAATATAGGAACGATTTTCTCGAATCAGCATTCCGCTATAGCGCCGTGCAATGATGCCTACCCGAAGCGTGAGAAAAGCATTGGCAGCCCCAGTTAGCAAAGAGCTGCTAATCACTCCCGCAACCAGGCCAAATCCGGGAACGGCCTGGGTAAAGGAACTACCCAACACGCTGGTTAAAATCGGTTCCACCTGCTCGCTGATGTCGATGTCATTGATTTCGGAAGCAGCAAAGACGGTGGCAGCTACATTGGCATACAACTGCAAAAGCTCTCGCAAAGAAGGACGCTGATTGTACACCCGCGCCACCTGCCAGATCATGCGTAATTGCACCAGCAAAACGGTAAACGCATCCAGCCGCCCGGACTGAGAAATGGCCGTGGAAAGAAACACAAAGCGGGACTTCTCTACAATAATCCGATTGGCTTCCCTTTCCAGCACTTTCAGCGCCGTCTCGATATCCTGCCGGGAATTAAGTACCCGCCCCTTTAAATACACATTCCGGCGCAACCGTTTTTTGAGCTTCTGCAAATAAACGGAAAATTCTGTCGAATCTTCGTTTTGAGGAGGCGTAAGGGGACGCGGCATCCGCAAATACCAGAACAGAGGGTAAAGTACCAGCAGCAGGTACACCACCAGCAATCCCCACAAAACCCCTTCCCCCAGTAACGGATGGATGGTTTCCGCCAGATGCACCACCTGGATGGTCTGATTCACCACGAACACCAGAAACAGAATCAGGACAAATAAACTTAAAGGAATAAAGAGCTTACGAATTGCAGATTGCAATACCCACCCCTATTTTCATGGTCAATAATAATCAGTGGTTCAAAATTCGGGATTTTTATGGATTTTGATTTCATTACATTATTTTTCGAAATCAATTTTAATACAAATCACGCATAAAAGCAAATTTTTCTGTGGTGAAAATGGAAAAGGCGAACATCTTCGGGGATGTTCGCCCGGGAAGTGTTGTTATTCAGCCATTTTGAAGGTTTGCACAAATTTTTCGAAGGCAGGTCGCCAGTGGTTAATGGTTTCCTGAGGCCCCACTGCTTTAAAGAACCAGGGGCCCGCCGGGGTTTCGGCAATGGCTGCCAGCATGGCGTAGCCCGGCTTTTCCTGAACATCGCCCATCATCATCCCGGAAGCCAATTGCAGATAGGTGCCGGTCACGTACACCACAACCACTTTCATTCCATTGACTTCAAATTCCTTACGCTGGGCATGGTGGGCGGTGGGACTTCCATCCGGTTGTTTAAACTGCCCGTACCAGCGCTGCAAATTTGCTTCTACCGTGCCACCGGTGCCGGGAAAATGAAATTCAGCCATCACCGCATCTGCTTTTCCGTTAACTCCGGGAAGGCGGTACTGCGACAATCGCATCCTGCTTTGGGGTTCTTCCTGAATCCACTCTTTCGGTACCTGATAAGTCAATTTTCCGTCATGAGGATTCTGAATATTGGCATGGGGATTCTGGACTTCAGGATGTCCCTTGGGCAAAGTCGCTTCTTCCTTTTTCTGACAACCCTGTGCTACCCACATCAGCATCACCACAGTGAGTCCCAACACAAATCGTTTCATTTCAGCCTCCTTTCCTTGCGTTTTAGTGTTGCAAAGAAATTTATGAATCGTTTATACATCGGTTGCTCTTTTATCTTTCAAATTTGTAGATAAAATTGGTGGAAAGTATAGTTGATTTTAATTTTTTACTTCTTGTTGAAAATTCTACGAAATTTCAAATGGCAAGTTCTAAATAACAGATACCAAATACCAAATAACAAATACCAAATAACAAATTCCAAACAACAAATTCCAAATTTTATGAAAACCGCAGCGAACGCTCCAAAG
>JALWDQ010000610.1:0-3349 GCA_027039625.1 Calditrichia bacterium
AATCAAATCCACCAAGTCCCGCAGTGACGACAGATTATGAAATTCCAAGCATCAAATTACAAATTCCAAAGAAATTCCAAATTACAAGAACCAAATTACAAATAAATTCCAAGTACCAAAATTCAGATAAATTCCAAGCATCAAATTACAAATCACAATTTTGCCAACCGTAAGAATTATTGGGCTAACATCTGGCGCTCGCTCCGCGAGCTTATTTTTAATGTTCAAATCACAAGTACCAAATCCCAAGCCCGAAGGCCGAAAGGCCCCGTTTTACGGGGGGCGACCAGATTTTAGCCCATGGCCTTCAGCCATGGGAAAACACGTTCAAATCAAATCCACCAAGTCCCGTAGGGACGACAGATTGTGAAATTCCAAGCATCAAATTACAAATTCCAAAGAAATTCCAAATTACAAGAACCAAAATCCAAATAAATTACAATCTCTAAAAAACAAATCACAATCTTGCCAAACGAAAGAATTCCCAGGCTAACATCTGCTGGCACTTGCATCGTGAGCTTATTTTTAAACAGGGTTAATAGAATTTTTAGGACAATACATTATTAATAACTTAAATCTCAAAATTCAAAATTATCTTTTATCCTGTTCATCCTGTTCATCCTGTCAAAAAACATTCAGAGGCATCGGACTAACCCAATGTGCGCAAATAAAGTTAATTCAAAATTGAAAATTCAAAATTCTTAATTAAATCAGTGTCTTCAGTGTCCTCTGTGGTTTACTCCTCTTTGTTATTTGTTATTTGGGATTTGTCATTTGGGATTTCCTCCATACACCTCCATCATCATTCGACAGATGGTACCGGCCCAGATGTACTGTTTGTGGTACCCGCCCCAGGGTTCATCGGGACTGTAAAACTCCCAAAAGACGTGCTCGGCCTTCAGACGATCGATCATGTTCGCTGCCACCCGCTGCACCAGTTCCCGGGCCATATCCCGGTACCCGTAGCGCATCAGCCCCTGCTCAATCAGCAGATTCCACTCCACCCACACCGGGCCGTTCCAGTAACCGCGGGGATTGTAATACGAATCGTCCGCTGCCAGCGAAGGCACACCGTACGGCCGCCAGAATTTACTGCTGTCGGTGAGAATCGCTACCAGTCGCTGTGCCTGCTCTGCGCTGGCTACCCCGGCCCAGAGCGGTAGAAATCCGATAATCTCCTGCCGTTTTAAATCATCCTTTTTCCGGAAGGTGAAATCGTTGTCCTTTTTATCCACATGGTAGTAGAAACCGCTGCTCTCGTCCCACATGTACTGAT
Organism: Calditrichia bacterium; assembly: GCA_027039625.1. Taxonomy (GTDB): domain Bacteria; phylum Calditrichota; class Calditrichia; order RBG-13-44-9; family RBG-13-44-9; genus JALXCH01. Next base: position 1,277 of record JALWDQ010000610.1, read on the forward strand.
TAATGAGCGCCTGCCGCCGGTCTGCTTCCTGCTGCCAGCGAGTCGCTTCCTGCTCCAATCCCAGTTCCCGGGCCATCTGCGCCAGCGCCCGCGCCTCACTCACCAGCATGGTGTTCACATCCAACCCCTCGAAATTGGAGGGCCAGCCCACCTGATCCCACACCGCCACGTAGGCATCGCGCACGGATTCCAGCACGGCGTGGGCACCCCATTCGCACAGACCGTCCCCGTCGCTGTCCCGGTTCTCCACATAGTAACGGTAAAACTTTTTGCTGGATTGGTACATTTCCCGCAGAAATTTTTTATCCCCGGTGATGCGATACACCTCCCAGTTTTGCCAGGCGTACCAGGGAGCGGAGGTGGTGAGCTGGTTATGGTACGGGATGGTTTCGTCCAGATACGACCCGGTGCGGTAGTTGATGTAGCCATCCGGATGCTGGCGATCGCGATACACCCGCTGACTGTTCATGGCGCTGCGGGCATCCAGGTAAGCGTAAGCCAGCATGGTAAGGCTTTCGTGAAACACCTGTCCGCCATGTCCCCAGCCCCAGGAAGGTTCCCGGGAGAACACGTAATAATTGGTGCTGCACTTGCCTTCGGGAGGTAACATCACCTGCCGCATCAGATTGAAGGCGCTCCAGTAGAGCATTTCCTGGTCGGGATCGGGGAATTCGGGTGTAGATAAGCGGGAGAAGAGCGCCTCGTTGGCCTGGCGGTAAGGTTGCAGGTCTTCCTTCAGCAGATGCTGTGCCTGGCGAATCAGCGCCTCGGTGCTGGTATCCGGACGCGCCACCGCCCGCACTATGCGCAGGGTTTCCCGGGCTCCGGGACTCAAATGAAGGGTAACTGGCATGGCGACCACCCGCACAAAATCCTTCACCTTGTTGCGAATCTGGTCGGGGTAACGAATATCGGTCAAAAAATCGCTCCCGGCAATGTTGTTGATTTCCCGGGAATGGGGACTGCGCCGCCCCTGCGCATCTACCGCTTCCACCACGTAACCGTAAATTTTATCTCCCTGAATATTTTTATCGGTGAAGAAATCGCGGGTGACTCCGCGCGCCAGGCACCGGTAGTACCCATTCTTTCGGTAATCCCGGCGAAATACGTCGTACGTCACCGCCTGGCCGGTGTGTTTCCAGAACAGGCGCATCTCGGTACCGCTACCCCATATGTCCCGCCCCATCCCTTGCGGTGCGCTGGGCAAGGGTCGGGCGGCAAGCTGGACGTCCCTGCGGACCACCGGCTCGGTGCCCATCTGGCGAACGGTGTCGGTGAGCGTGGCACTCTCCCCGGTCTCGGGACAGTAGATGGTGATGGTGTACACATCGCCATCATGGATTTCGCCAAAATTCCCCAGCTCGATGCCGTAATAGCCGTAGGGACTGATATTGGGATCGGTACTTCCCCAGCGCGGTGCCGATTCGGTAAGGATGCGATCCGGGTAGCGGTTCAAGCGCACGGTAATGCGCGGTTTGGGGTTTGTATGGCGACAGCGCTCCCCGTTGGAATGATCCATCCGGCCCCAAACCACGTACTCTGGTTTCTTCTCCAGCCGGAATTCCTGGGGAATCTCCACCTGTCCCCAGCGGTAACTGCGGTAGCTGGTCTGGCGATCCGGCTGGCGGGAAATAAGAAACACGTCCCGCACCGGAGAAACGTACGGTACCTGGTGCTCCAGCGTCCAGCCATCCGGTAGCTCCTCATGGGTGAAGGCGATGGCATTTTCCTGCGGGAAGAATGCCACCTGGTTGAACAGCCGGTAGTTATTCTGCAGGAAGGGAATCACCTGCAGTGTCTGCGCTTCCTTACTTTCGTTGATGATGGTTACCTCGTGGAGGGCCCGGTGGGAGCTCTGCACCAGAAAAGTAGCCTCCACCCGCACATCCGGGTAAGGATAGTAGAAATACGCCACCATGTCCGGGTAGGAGAGGGTAATCACCGGCTCCCGGGCGAAATCTTTCAATTCGTACACATAATCCGCACCGCGCAGAAAAGCCAGGGAAAGGTCGCCGCCAGTATCGGTGGTAAAATCGATGCCGCGGGTGGAATCGTAAAAACGGAAGTGGTACC
>JALWDQ010000611.1:0-3347 GCA_027039625.1 Calditrichia bacterium
CTTCACCCAGCAAAAGGAAAGGAAAATCATGAATCCCCGCATTTTAATCATTGATGACGACATTGTGCTGGCGCAGGAGATGGGCACGTTCCTCTCCGCCAACGGGTACCAGGTGGAGAGCGTGGATACCCTGCGCCGCGCCCGCGAAAAACTGACGCAATTTGCCCCGGAATTTGTGCTGCTGGATTTGAAACTCCCCGACGGCACCGGTCTGGAAATTTTGCCGGAAATTCGGGAGAAATACCCCGAAAGCACGGTGATTCTGCTCAGCGGGTACGGCAGCATTCCCGAGGTGGTTACGGCGATTAAACAGGGGGCGGAGGATTTTTTAACCAAGCCGGTGGAACCAGACCACCTGCTGCTGAAATTGCAGAAGTTACAGGAACAGCGCCAGTTGAGTACCCGCCTGAAAATCCTGGAACTGGATTGGGAAAACCAGCGGCAGATGGTTATCGGACGCAGCGAGCGCATGCAGGAAGTGGTGAAGCAGTGCCAGGCGGTGGCGCAGGGCAATACCACGGTGCTCATCACCGGGGAAACCGGTACCGGCAAGCATCTGCTGGCTTATTACATCCACCAGAACAGTTCCCGGCGAAAGTTTCCGTTTGTTTACGTGAACTGTGCTACCCTCTCCGAGCAGTTGCTGGAGAGTGATTTGTTCGGGCACGAGAAGGGGGCGTTTACCGGCGCGGTAAGCCAGAAGCAGGGACGGGTGGAGATGGCGGAAGGCGGTACCCTGTTTTTAGACGAGATTGGGGAGCTGCCGCTCTCCCTGCAGGCAAAGTTGCTGCATTTTATTGAGTACGGGGAGTTCCAGCGGGTGGGCGGCACCAAGACCCGGCGTGCCAATGTGCGTATCATCTGCGCCACTAACCGCGATTTGCAGCGAGAAATTCAAGATGGGCGGTTTCGGGAAGACCTGTACTACCGCATCAACGTGCTGCGGGTGGAAATTCCCCCGCTGCGGGAACGTCCCGAGGACATCCCCGAGCTGCTGGATTTCTTCCTGACTAAATTCCGGCAGGAACTCAGCAAACCGCAGCTTTCTCTTTCCCCCGGGTTGCGCGAAAAGCTGATGCGCTACCCCTGGCCTGGAAACATCCGGGAGCTGCGTAATGCCGTGGAACGAGCGGTGGTGCTGTGCACCTCGGGACAATTGACGGAGAAACAGTTTCCCTTCCTGCAGGCGCCGGAACCTCCCCGTACCGAAGAAGGGCTGTTTGCAGCGGATACCCTGCAGAATGCCGTCACCCGCTTCAAAAAAGAATATCTTGCCCGCATTCTGCAGCAGACCGGCGGTAACCAATCCCAGGCCGCCCGGATTCTGGGGATTCAGCGTACCTATTTGAATCGGTTGATTAAAGAACTCGGGATTTGAACTGCTAAAGGTGGTGCGGAAAAATCACACTGATAAATTTCAAATAACAAATCCCAAATTCCAAATCCCAAGAAACAAATTCCAAAAGACAAATCCCAAATTCCAAATAACAAACGACAAATTCCAAATTCCAAATCACAAACGGCAAATTCCAAACTCCAAATAACGAATTCGATTCCACTGAGTAAACATGTATTTTAAACTGAATCGGGATGAATGGAGTTAGATGCGCTGTTCTCTTCTGGGAATTTTTCACAATGGCAGGCGGGAGAGATGGGATTTCGGAAAAATCGGCGATAAGAAACCGGAAAGTCGCACCGGTTTCTAAATCAAATAAATTGGCATAAAAATAATCTCTGTGTTATTCCATTGGGCAACTTCACTATAATCCCTGGTAATTACCAGTGCCCGGCGCGGGTGATAGGCCCGAATAAAGCTTTTTAAACCCATGGGGATACGGAACCGTCGCTGCGCTTGAAATTTAACTTCCACGGGAATCGTCTCTCCGCCTTCGAAAAGCACAAAATCCACTTCTTGCTTGTTCTTGTTGCGCCAGAATTTTATTTGGAAGCGATACCGTTTTTCCAGTTCATTCAGAACAAAATTTTCCGCTAACTGACCGATGAATGCATCTTCTGGAGCAAGAAGAAAACGTCCCCGTACCGCATTGCAAAGGCCTACATCTTCAAAGAACACTTTGGGCATTTTGCTCAATTCTTTGCGAATATTGGAGTAATGCGGAAGAAGGAAGCGAAGGACAAAGGTACTTTCCAGAATAAATGTGTAACGCTCGATGGTGCTCCGGGCTAAACCAACGGTGTTGGTAAGTTCTACCATGTTCACCAGATTACCAATCTGAGCCGCCAGAATTTGCACCAGTTTGTTAAACTTCTCCACATGTTCGATGGAGAACAAAAAGGCAATGTCTTTTTGAATGTACGACGTGTAAATCTCGTACAGACTCTGGATGCGTTCCTCATCCTGCTTCAGCAACGTGGTTTCCGGGTAACCTCCAAAACGGAGAAAATCAAGTAATTCTGTGAGCAGTTCCTGGCGATGGGAGGGAAGTAGCTCCGGTGGGGTAAATTGGTGTGAAAAGACGTCCATATTTTGAATCAGGCGCAGCAGTTCCTCTTTTTGTTTGAAGCGGAGAAACTCCCTGAAATTCAATGGGTACAGGCGTACTACTCGCTTACGTCCCATCATGGAGTCACTAAAAAGCGATTTGATGCGGAGAGAAGAAGAGCCGGAGACAATGAATTTTAATTGCGGGTAGTGATCGAACATATATTTTAGCAGGGAAGCGGAATTCTCCAGGTACTGAATTTCGTCCAGAAAGATGTAACCCCGCCGATCGGGTTTGGGAAGTGCTTGAAGGAGCTGCCGGGCGATTCTATCGTAATCGAGCTGATGGAAATTTTGCCGGTAGAGGGGATTCTCCAGATCGAAATACAACCTATTTTCGCGAACGGTGGGTTCTTCCATGAGTATTTTCAGCAGGGTGGTTTTCCCGGTGCGGCGCGAGCCAATGAGGATAACCACGTATGGAGTATCCAGTTGTTTTCTGAGCTCTGGTAAAATATCTCGATGCAGGAATTTTTTGTTATTCATTATTAAAAATCTCCGAGAATTTTTACACAATATATTAAATATTCTCTGATTGGTCAAATCCCAAATAACAAAATAGGTTAAGGTTTGTTAAAGTGGAATAAGATTGCGCTGTGCGAAATTGTATTTTTCTTAAATGAGGAAAGATTGAAATCAAAATGATAAACTCCAATCGTATTTCCCTTTCCTACCTTAAAAGCAAAACCGGATACTAAATCCTCCCCTTTGGAATTTGTTATTTGTCTTTTGGGATTTAAAAAACCTGACATCTGTCTACAAAAGTAGACGCCCTCCCGAATCATTTTATTCTTCGATCTTATTTCTAACTCCTTAAAAATCACCGGGTAAGAAGATACGCGTT
>JALWDQ010000612.1:0-3346 GCA_027039625.1 Calditrichia bacterium
CAACAGTTCGTCCCGATATCCACTTTTACGATCTATTCAGCAAACTCACACTGCTTTCTTCTTCCCACGATGTGCTCGTAATTAGCACTCTAATTAGTAAGGATGCCGCCATCACACACGATGATCGAGATTCCCTCTCTTACCATTCCGATAATGAATGGAACAGCTGGGGAAGCAGCGTAAGATGGTTTCGACAGTGGGGGAATCGTCTGGAGAGCCAATTTTTAATAAGCAATTCGGAGTATGTGAAAGATTTTCGGCAATTCCAACAATTTCGCTTTCCAGGATCAATTGGTGGCGATACTACATTCACTTACAGAGATCAAATCGTTAACCGAATCAATAATTTTTCTCTTAAATGGCATCATTCCTTTCACATTAATTCTGCCTCGGATTTAGGATTTGGCCTGGACTACAATAAATCCCGGGTCTCTTTTAATGAGAATTCCACCGTGCTGGCAAATAAAGAGGCTTCCTTGTCTCAAAGTAATCAGGCCCGGGAGTTTGCAGGATATGCTCAGTTTACCTGGCACAAATGGACAAAGCTGAATACAATTCTCGGTTATCGGGGAACTTATTATTTCCCTCTGAAAAAATTGCACCACGATCCTCGCTTTCATTTTCAGTTCCGTATGCACCCAAACTTTCTAATTAAAGGAAGCTGGGGTATTTCTCACCAATTTACTATGAAGATAGGTGAAAATGATCAAAATACGGCCACCAGCGTATTCTGGGTACTGGCAAACGACACCAGCTTAAAACCGGCTTATTCCGATCAGAAAACCATTGGTCTTCAGTGGAAAAAGAAAAACGTATTGGTGGATTTAGAATATTTTTACAACAACCTGTACAATTTACCGGAGGTTTTTATTTATTATGATGAGTCGCTGGTAGGGCAGAATAATAATGATGGTTTGGTGTGGCAGATTGTACAAAAAAACTTTAGCGTTCATGGTGTGGATTTGCTATTGAAAAAACAATCGGGAAATCCGGGATTCTGGGTAAGTTATGGATTTCTACATAAGAAGTATCGTCCGAGAGGGGAGTACCTGCAAATAGCGGGGGAAGTGCTCCCGGAATTAACCCATACCTTTAAACTGGTAGGGAACTATCGGATGAAACGTTTGAACATCGTACTTTCGTACCAGTATGCTACCGGAAAGTATTATACCAGACCTACCCTACAGCTGGTACTTAGCAGAGATCTGGGTTCTGCTATTTTTAATCAGTATTATGTGCTTCCTCCTTTCGTTCGCAATCAGCATCGCCTCCCGGCAACCAGTCAGGTGGATTTAAGTATTAATTACCGTTTCCGATGGGAGAATCTGGCCTGTAAACTAAGTTTTATGGTATTTAACCTGCTGGATTCGCGCAATATCTGGTACAAATATTACTATCCAGATGGAGACCGGTTAAAGCACCAGGATATTTACATGTTTGGGTTTACTCCTTCGCTTTCTCTGGAAATGAAATGGAACTAATTCTGGGCGGGTTGCTCAGGAGTTTCTCCGGGTGCGCTAACAAAGTACTGGAAAAGCCTCCCGGAAAGTTTGCAATCCCTGTTGACACAAATAGGGTGAATGTGTATCTTGTACCGCTATGGTTCGTCAATTTTCGTTAAAATGGAAACTGATTATTGTGATTCTGGCACTGGCGACATTCTGGGGAGTAATTTCCTACCTGTACATTCCCCGAATGCTGGGATTGGTTGTGTTGTTCTTTTACATCATTCCGTCTAATTCGTTTATTCCTTTTCCTCATGAACCAGCCATTATATTTTACGGGAAAATTTACGGGCCTTACCTCACTACCCTCGCGGCCATTATTCCAACAGCCATTGCCTGCATCATCGATTATGCCGTATTAACTCCGGTGTTTACCCGTACCCGTCTGGCGCGGATTAAGCAGACCGGCATCTACCAGAAAACCGTGTATTATTACGAAAAAGCTCCTTTTTTAACCAATTTTGTGGCTGCGCTCTCCCCGCTACCGTTTTACCCGGTGCGCATTCTTTCGGTGGCCAGTGGGTATCCCATGTGGAAGTACACCACAGCTGTGGTTACGGGCCGCATCCCCCGCTATTTTTTTCTGGCCGTAACCGGAGCTATTTTACAGGTTCCTGACTGGTTTATTGCTTTGTTCTTCCTCTCACTGGTATCGGCTCCGTTGTACAAGAAATTTTCTTCCTGGAAACGCCGCCGTCAGATGGGCACTGCACCCGATGTGGTGGAAGAGCTGGTGATTTCGGAAGAAGAGGAGAGCGAAGTGTTCGAAGAAAAGGAAATGATTCCCTCGGCGGTATCCGATCGGTAACCCATGAAGACGCGCATTTTCCATCGAAATAATCTGAATTATCAGGATAAACTGGCATCGGTCTGGGAAGAACTGTTCCGTTTCTGGCAGGAGGAAGATGCCCACTTTCCGCGCCAAAAAACGGTGCTGGTAAAACCCAACTTACTCTCGCCCCATGCACCGGAGGTAGCTATTACCACCCATCCCGCTGTGGTAGAAGGGGTGGTGCGAGGACTTCAGGAATGGGGTAACCGGGTGCTAATTGCCGATAGTCCCGCTGGCATTTACAATAACAACATGAAAAATTTGTGGCGGGTAACCGGGATGCAGGAAGTAAGCCAGCAAACCGGTGCCACGCTGGTGGATATTAATCGCCTACCTTTGAAGAGTCGTAAAGGTGGAGAGCGCAATTTTTATTTTACCGCCCTGCTGGAAGAAGTGGATTATCTGGTGAATTTACCCAAGCTGAAAACCCACGGACTTACCCTGTTAACCGGTGCGGTGAAGAATGTTTTTGGGCTTATTCCCGGAATTCAAAAGGGAGAGTTTCACATTCGTTACCCGGATCCGGAGGATTTTTCCGCCAATATGGTGGAGATTTTTCAAGCCGTGCGTCCCCAATTCACCATTATGGATGGAATACGCATTCTGGAAGGGGATGGCCCGTCTTCTGGGGGCTCTCCCCGGGATGCCGGGTTTCTGCTGGCCGGTACCGATGCGGTGGCACTGGACAGCGTGGCATCGCTGCTTATCGGGATTGACCCGTTGCAGGTATTTACCACCCGCATTGCCCACGAGAAAGGAGTGGGACAGGGAGATGTGCAGCACATCGAAGTGGTGGGAGATGAACCTGCTCCCATTCAGGCTCGCATTCCCGGGCGGCACATTTTTAGTCGCCTGCCGGATTTTCTTCTCAAAATCCTCAGCCGTCTGGTGTGGACGCGTCCCCGGGCAAATCCCGAAAAGTGCAGCCATTGCGGAATATGCATCAACAACTGTCCCGCCGAAGCCATGGCATCCGATGCCCGGGGCGTTCCCGTGATCGATTACGGAA
>JALWDQ010000613.1:0-3346 GCA_027039625.1 Calditrichia bacterium
AAAACTGCCCGGATGGTATCACACCCGGGCAGCATGGAGGAGGTTGATGCGTGTGAGAAGATTACTTACTTAACACAACCCGATAAGGACAACCCCAGGTCGCAGAATTGTAGGGATAGGTCTGCTCATCCCCTTCATAGATCGTTCCGTTATCAATCACATCCACCACTGCATGGAAGGGGCGATTGGCCGGTTCGTGAATGGTCCAACCGCCTTCGTAGATCGCGTAGCCGGTTTCGGGATCGATGCCTTTGTATTCGAACTGCTTACGGCCATGATGGTAGCGGTCGATTCCAAAGTGCAGCAGTACGGTTTCGGTGGCACCGGTTTCAGGATCCACCACAGGATTGCTGGTGGAGTTACTCACCAGAGCAACCACCTTCACATGTTCACCCTGCACAAAGGTCGGGATATCGTCCGGAATATTCAGGAAATCGTACATGGGTGTGTTGAACACCAGCGTATCCCCGCTCTCGCTCACCACAATGATTTTGTGAATTTCCACAGTGGAAACCGGACGGCTTTCGCCTTTACTCAGAGAGATTGCCGTTAATTTCCAGCGCTTGCGCTGATCTTCCGAAACTTCTTCGTTGTTCTGATTTTTCACAAAGATGGCTCGCCGACGAACCACATGCCGCAACGGTTTCCGGAATACCAGGAAACTATCCTTCTGAGATGAGTCTGTTTTAAAGGCCGAAACGAAATTTCCCAACAGAACACGTTCGATGGTAACCATAAAGGTATCCGGAGCCACATGCTGAATGAGCAAAGAGCGCGGAAAACGTTTTTTAATGATCCGGCCAAACCGCACCAGTTGATCTTCCGTATCCATGATTTTGGGGAAAGCCTGTCCGCCAAAGCTGGAAAATCCATTGTACATATTTTCTTCACTGCCATCGTCGATGCCCCAATCGGCCAGATAAGCATTATCTTCATTTAACAATTCCTCCTGAATGCTCATCTGAGCCAGCTCCTCTTCCGAGAGTGGAGTGCTGGTGTCTTTCTGGCACCCGGTCATAAGTGCAAAGCTGATAAACAGCACGGTGAAAATCCAGATTATGCGTTTCATGATGACTACCTCCTGTTTGTTGTTTCTTTAAAATGGTTTCCCGGGCCCAGGGAAATTTATTTAGTTAAAATAGCAATTGCCGTACGGGATAGCTGCCAGCAGAGGCGGTATTGCCCCTCAGAGCACGCCTGGCTGGCAAGCTGGTACAAATTGCTGGCATTCTGATAGCGAATTTTTAACAAATCATCATTTTGCCAGATGGAATTCTGATTGAGCAAATCTTTCAATCGCGCCAGTATCTGCGCGGCTTTCTCTTTGTTCTTCTGCTCCGTATCCAATCCGCCGCGATACTGTTCCAGTTTAATAGCCAGATGGTTAAAAATGCGCAGGTAAGACAACGCTTTCTGGTACTCTTTTCGGTCGAAAGCTTCCTGTGCCTTTTTCAGGTTGTTCTGCAGCAAATTCAACAACTGGGAATAGAAGGGAACATCCGCCTGGTTTTGTGCCAGAGCCGTGTACATGGTTTGTGCAGTATGAAGCTGATTTCGGATTTCTTCTTCCGGCGTCAGGTTGCTGCGGTTTAACCGGCGATGGAGCTGGAGGAACAACCGCCGGGCAATACCCAGGCGCTGGCGCGCTGCCGGGTAATTCCCCGCCTGATATTTATCCCGAGCCTCCGTGAGAAGAAAAGTGATTCGCTGGTACAGCCGTTGCACATCGGGGGAGTTTACCCCCTTCACCCGGGAATCCAGGGACACCAGATTGCTCTCCAGCAGCCGAATGTCTTCCGCCAGGCGTTCCCGCTGCAACTCGGGGGTTTTCTCCAGCAAATCCAGGATGCGGTAAATCAGCCGATTCACAATTTGCAACTGGACAAAGGCCTGGCGGGGACGGTTGTCGTCGTACAGACGATACGCTTTGCGATACTCCCGTTCCGCTTTATCCAGCAGCGTGTGCGCCTGCGATTGAGAAGAGCGGCTCACCAGATCCCGCGCATGCATCAACATGGCGTTGGTGTTTTCGAAATAGCGATCCAGATTTTTATTCTGTTGCGGATAGATACCCGTGGCCGTGCGAATGGCATTGTCGGCAAAGAAAATTGCCAGAAAATAATTCTTCATTGCCAGATCGGGCTGGTTGGCCTGTGCCGCCTGAAATGCCCGCTGGCGAAAATACCGTGCCCGGTTTAACAGCTCCTGTGCTTCGGAATTGGTTTGCCGGGCAACAACCTGCTCGGCCTCCTGAATTTTGCGATCCAGCTGCTCTTTGAATTTATTCCGGAAAAAAGGATTATTGCGAATCAATCGATACAATCGGCCCAGAATGGTAAATCCCAATTTTACATGGTTATGTGCCCGGTAATATTTTTTCTGCAGAAACGCCTGCCGCGCTTGCTGATACTCGCGCTCGGCAGCTTGAACCATTTGCATAATTTTGGGGTCGGAAAAGAGGCTGGAAAATCGTTTAGCCTGAATCACCTTTTCGTGGAGGCGGTTCAGGTCACGTTCCAACTTTTGAACTTGCGGAGGTTGCGTCTGAGCCAGTAAACCCGAATTTATTAAAACAACCAGTAGTAAAACTATGTATCGAATCGATTTCATCTTTCCATCACTTTTTTCGTTCCGCCCTTATTTAGTACAAATGATGTGCCAGCAATTCCAGCCATACGTAACCAATTGTATTTCCACAAATTACGAAAATATATTACACATGCCATTTCCGCCAAACGTACAACTTGGTACAGGTCGGTGTACCAGATGGTACATCCTTTAGGGAAAGTGTTTCCACTCTGCTCCCTGAACGGAAACTTTTTCCCTTGCTATCGAAGCTTCTTTTCCCCAATTTCTCCCGTTGAAAAAAAATCGTGATAATCATGAGGTTTTTAACCAGTAAAAAATCGAACCGGACCATTTTAAACATCACCCCGTTAATTGATGTGTTGTTTATTCTCATCATCTTCTTTGCCGTTTCCTCTACCTTTCTGGAGCAACCGGGGATTAAACTTGCACTGCCTAAAGCGAAAAAAACGGATCTGGCGAAAATCGAAAAAGCCGTATTATTTATCGACAAAGACAAAAAATTGTATTTTAAGAACAAAGAAGTGGCGCTAAAAGATCTGCCTGCTTTGCTGAAAGATGCGATGGAGAAAAGTCTGGATCGCAGTCTGATCGTCAATGCCGATAAGAGCGTCCCCCACGGCTTCGTGGTCAAAATCATGGACATTGCCCGGCAAAATGGCGTTGCCAAACTGGTGATTGCGGTACAGCCCAAGGAGTAGGTCCGGGGGAGAAGGTGTATAGGGTGTATAGGGTGTATAGGGTGTATAGGGTGTATAGG
>JALWDQ010000614.1:0-3344 GCA_027039625.1 Calditrichia bacterium
CATTTCCTTAAAAAGTTTGCCTTTCTGTACAAAAAGGAAATTACAGAGATTGACGATTCGGCGATGGAAGCTTTACTGAAATACCATTGGCCTGGCAATGTGCGGGAACTGGAAAATGCCCTGGAATATGCCTTTGCCCGCACCCGAAGCGGTGAGGTAATCCGCGTATGCAAGCTCCCACCTCATGTTCGAGAAGAGGTCGAATGCTTCCTGAACAACCAGCAAGAATCCTCCTCTCAAGAACCTGCCGACGAGATGGCACGAATTATTCAATTGCTCAACCAATATCAATGGAACCGCAGCAAAGTCGCCCGCAAATTGGGGATTGGTCGCACCACCCTATGGCGCAAAATGCGGCGTTATGGTTTGTTAAGAAATGAACAATAGTGTTTCAACGAAACATTCTGTTTCATATCTAAATTTTTAAAATTATTTTTTGAATATTCTTAGATATTCCCCTCCGGATTGTTTCAAATGAAACGATATGTTTCATTCGAAAATTTCTTCTTATTTCATTAAAATCAATTGGTTATATAATTGGCATTTCATTTGTATCACTTTATTACATGGTGATTGCAATGCATGAAATGCTGGGACATCAGTATTTTCTGGCGCGCCGCTACGACCAGGCCGCCTGGCATCTGGAAAAAGCACTGCAAACCCATCCCGGCGATCGCCTCATCCGCCGGAAATTGGTGGTTTGCTATGTTCAGTTAGGACGTATCCAGCGGGCGTTAGAATTTCTCTTATCCTTAATCAAAGAAGATATCGACTTTGTCCTGAACACCGATCCCGTAGCGGACGATTGCCCTTGCTCCCAGATGGTTTATGAACTGGAACAGAAAATCAGCCTGAAAGAAGCTTCGGTAAACGAGCTGCTGGCTCTGGGAATTCTCTGGCTGTACTGCGATATTCATCGTTCCCGGGATTATTTCCAGCGGGCACTGGCCCGGGAAACACCGCGCAAGGAAATAGTGGAATCCATACTTACCATACTCAAAACTCGTTTAAACCGGAAATTAAACCAGCGACGTCCCAATTCAATGGAAAAGGTATGGAAGCAAAACACCTAAACACTCAAGTGGAAGCCAGATGGTTTTAGTCTAATAAAACTTAATAATCACCCAAAAAAGGAGGTATTCCTATGAAACGCACATTACTAATTGCGGGCATTATGCTGGTGTTTTTAGTGATTCCCACTTTGCTGCTTGCCCAGCCAGCCAATTTTGCCACCAGCCTGCATGCCACCCGGCAGGGTAAAGTCACTTTCTACAGTGCCAGTAATAACGGATTCGAATTGCTAACGGGAGTAGCCATTGCGGATCTGGGTTGTCTTAAATGCCACCCGGACACCCTGGCCAACGGAACCCCGGTAAATCCCACCACCTACACCCCCGGTTGCAACGATTGCCACAATATTCCCGGCGATTCACCGGATATGTCTGTTTGTTTAAAATGCCACGGGCGCATGAAAACAGAGATATATGCTTTTGGATTTACTGATGTGCACCGCGATTCGCTGGGCTTTAAATGCAGTAACTGCCACACTACCGGAGATATCCACGGCGATGGTACCAGCTATAATTCCATGTTCGATCCCGGCGCTATGGATGTGGAATGTACAAACTGCCATACCAATCCGCCAACAAATCCCGAACACAACCAGCACCTGAATGATATCCACTGCGCTGCCTGCCATGTCAAATCCTCGGTAACCTGCTATAACTGCCATTTCAACAGTATGGTTCAGGCGCATATTAAACGGGCGTATACTAAAGTTAAAGATTTTATGCTGCTGGGTGTACGTTCTAAAGACAATAAGATCTTCCCCGCAACCTACATGGTGATGTACTACCATACGCCGGATGGGAAAGATACCTCCTTTGTTACCTATGGCCCTTATTTCTCCCATAGCGTCCAGCACCATGGTCGCACCTGCGGCGATTGCCATAACAACGCCAATATCCAGACTTACAACAGCAGCGGAGAACTCTGGATGGCTCAATGGGATGCCACTCAGAACGCTCTGGTTACCATCTCTGGTGTCGTCCCCATGCCCCCGGATTATCAAACCTCGTTACGGTACGTTTTCCTGAATTACACCGGACAAATCGACACCACCTATACCAATCCCAACGCCTGGGTGGTTGCTGAGGATGAAGCAGACCTGGTGCAAAACCTGGGTTACATTCTGCCACTCTCCACGGAGCAAATGAATAAACTGGCTACTCCTCAATCCATTGATGATAACACGAATCTTCCCACCCAGTTTGAACTGAAACAAAATTATCCCAATCCCTTTAATCCCGGTACCGTGATTGAGTTTACGCTGCCCAAATCCACCCGGGTCACCCTGAAAGTGTACAACCTGCTGGGCGAGGAAGTTGCCACTTTGCTGGAGAACCAGCACCTGACTCCCGGAACCCATCGGGTAGATTTTCGCGCTCATTCTCTGACCAGTGGTGTCTATTTCTACAAACTCCAGACCCCGGAATACAGCCAGATACGAAAAATGTGCCTGCTGAAGTAAGCAGAGATAAAATTCAATATTTACAAAAGGAGGACTGTAAAGTCCTCCTTTTTGTTTTTAATAAATAAAGAAAAGTTAGAGGTTAAAAACACCGCAAAAAACAAAACGTGATGGGAATCTTTAAAATTTAAAACATTGCGTCGGAATGAATATCAGCTTAATCCATTTGCAGCCGTTCTTTCAATTCCCGGGCAATTTTTTCGGGCAATTTGCCCTGCCGGATTAACTCCTCCAGGCTTGCCTCGCGAATTTTCTTCAAGGAGCCAAAGGTACGCAGCAAATGCTCGCGCCGTTTAGGGCCAATGCCTGGCACTTCTTCCAGAGGGGATTTTAAGGTGCGTTTGCGGCGGAGTTTGCGGTGGTAGGTAATGGCAAAGCGGTGGGATTCATCCCGAATATGCTGAAGCAAACGCAGTGCCGGTGAGCTTTTGGGAATGTTTTGCGCTTCGCTCTGCCCCGGTACAAATACTTCTTCCAGCCGCTTCGCCAACCCGATAATTGGTTGCGATTCTAATCCCAGTTGCTTCAAGACCTCCCGGGCACTGGAGAGCTGCCCTTTTCCGCCATCCACCAGGATGAGATCCGGAAGGGGCTTTTTCTCTTCCAGTAAGCGATGGTAACGCCGGTACACCACTTCCTGCATCATGGCAAAATCGTCGGGAGTATCTTTACTGCGAATGCGAAAATGGCGGTACTCGCTTTTGCGCGGACGCCCATTCACAAAACAAACCAGAGAGGCAACGGCGTCTTTGCCCTGAAAGTTGGAAATATCGAACGCTTCGATGCGCACCGGTGGGCGGGACAATTTGAGAGC
>JALWDQ010000615.1:0-1030 GCA_027039625.1 Calditrichia bacterium
CGACCAGACGGTGAACTTCGCCCTCCTGGCCGACCGGGGCACCTGCTCCGCGCCCGGCTACACGCCGAGCGACACGGTCTACTTCCAGGACTTCGAGGCGGACGACGGCGGCTACACCCACAACGGTACCAATGATGAGTGGGAGTGGGGCACCCCGTCCACCTGGCCCTACACTTGCGCTTCCGGCTCCAAGTGCTGGGGCACCGACCTGGACGGCAACTACGACGACTACGCCAGTTACTACCTGACCTCCCCGGTGATTGACCTCTCGTCCTACACGCCGGGGACCATCGTCTCCGTCAGGTGGATGCAGGCCTGGCACATGGAGCGCGGCTTCGACTACGCCTACGCTCAAGTCAGCATCAACGGCGGCGCGTGGACCGACCTCTGGCGGGCCAGCACCGACGGCGACTGGACCGAGATGCGGTACGACATCTCCGCTGCCGCCGGCGGCACCGTCCAGTTCCGTTGGGGGCTGACCAGCGACGCCGGAGTCAACGAGTACGGCTACTACATTGACGACGTGATGGTCACCACCGGCTGCGATGTGCCCACCAACGGCGGCCTGGTCGTCGGTAACGTCTACGACCAGGGAACGACGCCGCAGGTGGGGGCCGCGGTGTTCAACGACAGCGGCCTGGAGGCCACGGCGGAGGAGACCCCCGACGACGACGCCATTGACGACGCCTTCTACACCATCTTCTCCCCCAGCGGGACCCACGTCTTCACCGCCACCGGCGACTACGGCTACGGCGCGGACGTGCAGAACGTGAACGTCGTCACCAACAGCGTGGTCGTGCAGGACTTCCACCTGCCGCCGGCCCAACTGTACCACGTCAGCGGCTACGTCACCGACGCCAACACCGGCTGGCCGCTCTACGCCTCCATCCGTGTCAGCGGCTATCCGACCGACACCCTCTTCTGGACCGACCCGACCGACGGCTACTACGACATAGTCCTGGCCGAGGGCACCTACTTCGTCTTCAACGTCAACGCCTGGGTGGACGGCTACGAGACGGCGGCGGTCAAC
>JALWDQ010000616.1:0-3339 GCA_027039625.1 Calditrichia bacterium
GTTTATCAAAATTAATAGACCCACAAATCACGCCAATTAGCATTTAACTGCGATTTATTTGCCCACGAATCACACGAATAGGCACGAAAAAAAATAACGATATTGGGGGTTGATATTTGGAATTTATTTTTTGTTATTTGGGATTTGGATTTTGGAATTTCTTTGTGATTTGGGATTTGTGTTTTGAACTTTATTCTTTAATAATACAAATTTCAAGCCTCATTATCTTAATTTGAAGAATAAATATTACATTCAATTCAATAGAGATTCTTCGCTTCGCTGGCGCTCCGCTCCGAATGATGGGGACAGAGGAGGGGCAGTGCTCTCTTGCTGAGGAACCGGCCTGCTCGGAGAGTCCTGCCTTTACACCACTACCCTCCAACATTTGTGAACCTTAAAACCTACTTCTTTCTCAGAGAAAACGATTACTCAACCACCCCATCCAAAAAATTTTCTTTACTGCGCCGGGAGTTTTTGTTGGCGAAATTTCCCGGGGGTAAATCGTTTGCGCTATGCAATTTGTCCGGGACAATGAGGAAATGCGTTTATGCTCTATCTGATTGACAATCAGCAGGTTACCGATCCCCGCCTGAATCTGGCGATGGAAGAGTATGCCCTCCGCCAGTTGCCCGGGGAAAACGATTATTTGCACTTGTACGTCAACGAGCCAACGGTGGTGGTAGGCAGGCATCAAAATGTGTGGGAGGAGGTTAACATACCCTACCTGCGTACCCACAATATGCTGTTGATTCGGCGCATCTCCGGCGGTGGTACGGTGGTGCACGATCCCGGAAATATAAATTTTTCTTTCATCACGCGGTATACCCGGGAACGCTTTAACAATTACCGGGAGTTTACCCGTCCAATTCTGAAGGCTCTGCAAAAACTGGGAGTGCCCGCCCGGCTGAATGAACGCAACGACATCGTGATTGCTTCATTCAAAATTTCCGGAAATGCTCAATTTACCTCCCGCAACCGCCTGCTGAGCCACGGTACCCTACTTTTCCACAGCGATCTCGCTCGATTGCGGCAGGCGCTACAAGCCGATTCCCACGGGATCGAATCCCGGGCACGCCGCTCCGTTCCCAGTCCCGTCACTAATATTGTGCACTACCTTTCCCGTTCCCTTACCCTGGCAGAATTCCGCGATCTTCTCCTGGACGCTTACCGGGAAGCTTTCGGAACGCTCCGCACCTATCACTTCAGTGGAAAAGACTGGGAAAACATTCTCAATCTTTCCCGGCCGAAATACGGAAGCTGGGATTGGAATATGGGAGAATCTCCGCCATTCATCCTGCGCCGCACCCTACGTTGGCGGGGTTCCCCGGTGCAAATGGTGGTGAGGGTAGAAAAAGGGCGTATTCATAACATTGAATTCTCCGGGGAAGAAGAAGCCGTGCAGGAATTGCGTGCTGCCTCCCATCGCCTCCCGGGCAGGCGATTGGAATACGGAGAGGTTCTAAATGGCCTCGCCGAAATACCCGAAGAAATTCGCACCACCCTGCTCCAGCTACTGCCCGTCTGAAATCCCCAAAAAGGGATAGCCCTCTCATTCTTCTCCAATGAGAATTTCCTGAAACTCTGGCACTGCCTCCTGCCGCAGTTTTTCGCGCAGGGAGACATATTCCCGGGAAAGACGCATCCCTTCTTCCCACCAGGAAGTACATACCCCGTCTCGCTCATATTTGCGAAGTGTGTCCAGGGTGTAGTAATCCAGTGGGGTGGGATTTTCCTCCTGAAGGGGAGTTCCTGCCAGGGGAAAGAAATAGTGCACATGCACCCGCGCCCGATATTTTACATTGAGCTGTTTCATGAACTTCAGGGTCAGTTTGCGATCGTCGGGGGTCTCTTCCGGAAAGCCCAGGATAATGTCCACCAGAGGCCGCAGACCGCGCTGCCATGCCAGCTGGCAGGCGCGTTCCACCTGTTCCAGATTGTGTCCCCGGCGAATTAGCCGCAGCAAACGTAAACTTCCCGTCTGGGCACCAATGGTAATCTTTCGGTTGCTGCAGTATCGCACAATTAAATCCACAAATGCTTCAGAAAAACTATTGGGCCGGGTTTCCGAAGGGAAAATTCCGTATTCCAGATATTCGGTGCCTTCCCGTTTACAGGTACTTAACAATGTTTCCACAGCAGCATAATTTAAATGACGGGCATTGGGTGCCCCGTACTCAAAAGCGGAGGGGCAAATAAAGCTCACCCGGCGATGGTAGCCTCGGGATTTGAGATGCCGGTAATAGCGGAAGACCGATTCCAGCGACCGGTGCGTTGCCCGCCGGGAAGCCGTTTGACAAAACCGGCAATTCCAGAAGCAGCCACGGGTAATCTCCAGCGGCGGGTAGGTGGGAAGATGCCGGGAGATCGGATAACTCTCGTCCAGGGAGGCAGGTTCTGGTGCTAAAAATACTGCGGGAGGCGGAGGTAACCGATTGCCCAGGTACCGGCGCAACAGTTCCGAGGCACCGGTTTCCCCCGCTCCCCGATAAACATAATGGAATCCCGATTGAAGGGTGGTGATGGGATCTCCGGTAGCGTGGGGCCCTCCTGCCACCAGGAATAACCCCTTCCCCGCCTGCGCACGCACCTGTTGCACCTCTCGGTACACTTCCGGTAAATGAGGTGTCATGAAGGAATACAGCAATAAGCCCTGCACCTCCCGGGTAGCAAATGCCTGCACCTGCCTGGTGTTCTCCAGAAGTACAACCTCAAAATATGCATCCAGTCCTTCCCGCTCGATGCTGTGGAGAACCACCGGAAAGCTAAAGCGATTGGCCGGGTGTAATCGGAGCGCCAGATACGGTCGGGACGCCATTACCCTTCCTCCTCCCGGGGTTGTAAACGAGATTTTTCGCTAAACGCCAGATAGATGCCTCCCAGAACCAGCACCGCTCCCGGGTAAAACCACCCGTATGGTTTTTCACCAAAAATTAAAAATGCCAGTATGGAAGAGAGCACTGGTTCTCCCAGCACCGCAAAATTGACTTTGTACGCCTTCATGCGGCGGGCGGCCAGATTGAGCAGAGAATGGCCTACAATGGTGGGAATGAGTGCCAGAAGCAGCATGAAAAGGTGCACCTGCCAGGAGTAGCGAACCAGGGGCTGCTGTTGTAAAATCATTCCCCAAAACAGGAAAACAGCTGCACTGCCATACACACCCACCAGGTAAGGTAAAATATCCAGCCGCTGGCGTACAAAGCGCGCTACGAAAATGTAGAAGGTAAATAACAGGGCGCTCACCACGGCCAGCACATCCCCGGTGAATCGGGAGCCACTGCCTCCCCAGTCCTGGCTACCAATGAGGAGAATTCCCACCAGCGTGATAGCTGCTGCCAGCAC
>JALWDQ010000617.1:0-3338 GCA_027039625.1 Calditrichia bacterium
CCGGCGTTATCCAATTCGCTGCTGGTTTGCCAGCTCAAATTGACATAGAATCCATCCACATTGGCCCGGAAAAAGTTTAAAGTTACGGGCAGGGAATAATCCTGTCCGCCTTCCGGAGCGGAGATGTAGGTCCAGGCCGCACCCAATTGTACGGTGTAAGAGCTGGAGGTTTGATTGTTTAACCGGACGGCCAGGTATTTCCCCGCGGGAATGGTAAATGCCTGCTCATCGCAGGCAAAGGCAAATTCTTTGGAAGAACCATCCCCGGTTAACTGCACATCCGGTCCGGTAGCGACAAATCCGTTACCGCTCTGGTCGTCGGCATACCCAATTTCGATCTGAAAGTATTGAGGCCCGGGAGTGTTTAGGCCGGTGGTGAAGGTAATCTGGCCCGTCCAGCTGGTTCCCTGAATTTGATCTCCGGGAGGAAAGTAGATATCAGCCTGGGTGGGGAGTTCCGATGTCCAGATCTTTGAACCGTAAGGGGCGATGGATTGACTGTATCCTTCGATGCCAAAATCCCCCTGTTGTAATTGCTGATACCGGCACAATACCCAGAATTGCCAGATGTAATTGTCGGGAATTTCCATCAACGGATAATCATCATTGGCTCCCCCGGTAGTGTAGGAATTATCCCCGATTCCATTGGCATCAATATCATTTCCCGCGTAGTCGTCGTAATAGTTGCCCATATAATTCTTAAAACTTACCTGACTGTTGTAACAGTACCCTAATTTCACCGAGGGATTCCAGTTAACCGTTAAACTGGCATTATTGACGTTACCCTGGGTATTCCCTTCTAATTGGTTTAAAGCTACCCAATCTCCGCCAGAATTTCCATCAATTTTTATCCCGTAACCTGAGTTGTTGGTGCAGGTGTTATAAAAAATGGTGTTGTTGGTGGCAACGTTGTACAATTCAATGCCATCCACCGTATTGGAATTTGCCGTATTTCCGGTGATATGATTGTATCGTGACCCATTTACCAGAATGCCATCAAAACCGTTGTTGTTACATTCGTTGGCGGTAATGGAATTATAGTTCGAACCCTGCCAGAGGTATATGCCATGGTAGGAGTTCTGGTAGTTGCACTGATTATTATCCACAATGTTATAACTGCTTCCGTTATATAATTCAATTCCATGATTGACGTTATAAGAACAAATATTCCCTTTTAACGTGTCGTAGGAAGAATTTACCAGAGTAATACCCCAGTTATTATAGTTGCAGGTATTCATCTGGATGTTGTTATCGGAAGAGGAGACCAGCATGATTCCGTAATCGTTGTATTTAGAATTATCCCAGCCGATGGTATTCCCCATAATGCTGCAATTGTTTACATTATCCAGATAAATTCCTGCCATACCATTGGCGGTAGCTCCATAGATTTGTAATCCGTGAATCCACACATTGTCTGCACTAACATAAAATACATGGTCGGAGGGGTTGCTGGCTTTTATCCTGGGAACAGTGGAATTGAAAATACTGGGAAGAATTTTAAGACTTTTGGTAATATCTATATTTTCCACATAATCATCGTTTCCTTCAACTCCATCATCCATAACGTAAATGGTTGCGCCAGCGAGCACCTGATTGATGGCGTACTGGATAGTTCGCCAGGGATTTCCGGAAGAACCATCTCCAGCAATGTCACTTCCGTCGGGATGCACATAATAATCCTGTGCCAATCCGGAAGTGTTTCCTATGCCCATAAGAAACAGGAATAACGCTCCTGATAATAACCATCTCCGAAGACGAAATAATGATTTGTACCGATTTACCTTCATAAACGGTCCTCCTTATTATGGTTCAAAATGTTATTGTTCGTGTTATTTTGCTGTGTAATAATGCCACAAATTTAATGTGCTTTCCTGAGATTTCTGTGATTCCAATCAAATAGGGTGAGTGGTAGTCAGATTATAGGGGGAGTTTATTATGAATGAGAGTAAAAATAACCATTTTCGTTTTTTGAGTTAATAGCAGCCTCTTAAATATAGTGGGCGCTGTGGGAGGATATTATAAAAAAATATCGTTCCCGTTGTTCTTTCATTATTTACTGCATTTTGCCAAAAATTTAACGGCAACTATTGATTCGGAAAATAACCTCAGCAACACGTTTTTTTATTAATTCCTTGATAAAATAGAAAAAATGTTTAAATTACAAAAGCCGGTCTAAAGACACTTAAAAATGAGTTACTAATAAAATAAAATAAAATAAGTAGGAGGCCATCATGAAATATTTATTTTCAATGTCAATTTTATTGTTACTGTATTTAAATATTTTTGCTACAACTTACCATACTATTACTATTGATGGAACGAATGATTTTGACACTGATGAAGATTTTACCACAAGTACAAATGGATATACCGCATATTGTACATGGGACCAGAATAATTTATATTTGGGTTACACAGGTTCCGCCATTGGTTCAGAGGAAAGTTCTGGAAAATGGATAATTTGGTTTATAGATGTTGATCCTCAAGAATCTCCTAAAACTGGAAATGGAACAGATGATGCTCCTTCTTTTAATACTCAGGATTGGACTTTACCATTTTATGCGGATTATTTCTTTCAATACAGAACGGACGAAGGTTATTATGCTTTAAAAAGTTGGAATGGTTCTTCATGGCAGAGTTCATCATTTAATGGGTCAATGTGGGATAAT
This sequence comes from Calditrichia bacterium, assembly GCA_027039625.1. Lineage (GTDB taxonomy): Bacteria > Calditrichota > Calditrichia > RBG-13-44-9 > RBG-13-44-9 > JALXCH01. The sequence goes on from JALWDQ010000617.1 coordinate 2,670, forward strand.
GACGGAGCAAATTATTTTGAATTAAGGCTTCCACTATCGGATATTGGATCTCCTAATAAAATATATATATTAGGATATTTTATTAATGAAGCGAGTGGTAGTGAATGGACGTTTGCAAGTTGGCCAGATAATTCATTAGATGGAGGAGATGGTTATAAATCACCTGGAAATTTTTCTCATTGGTATGGATATAATCTAGAAAATAATGTAAGTCCTGATGCGCCTGCTAATTACGATCAATCCCTCCCCGTCACCCTCACCTCTTTTACCGCCCAGGCAGGAGATGCACAGGTGCTGCTGCAGTGGGTCACCGAATCGGAAATTGAAAACGATGCCTTTATCCTGGAGCGCAGTATCGATCAATCCAATTTCCAGAAAATTGCCGAAATTCCCGGGCATGGCAACAGCACCATCCAGCATGTGTACACCTATACGGATAATGACGTGACCAATGGCATGACTTATTATTATCGCCTGGCGGATCGGGATTACAACGGACATCTCACTTACCATCAGGTCATTTCTGCCACACCCATGTCCGATGACCATATCACCCGTTTAAATAATCAGATTCCGGAGCGATTCGGTTTGCATCCCAATTATCCCAATCCCTTTAATCCCACAACCAATATTCAGTTCGATTTACCGGCCAAAAGTGATGGTGCTTAC
>JALWDQ010000618.1:0-10543 GCA_027039625.1 Calditrichia bacterium
AGAATATTTAATCAATAACATGCATATTGTAATTTCCCATATTTATGTTAAACTATGGCAGTAAAGGACGTAGAATTATTTTTATTTCTTACTGAATTTAGTTTTTTTCTATGGACTCTATGACTCCATCATTAAGTCAACAACATAGGAATATTTTTGTATATTTGCATTTTCACAAACCCTAAAATTCAAGGAAAATCATTAAATAATATCAATTTGCACTGTTTTTATTATAGCCACGAGCTTCAGCTCGTGGAACACTGAATCTTCCCTTCTAAAATTAGGCTTTAGCCTAAAATTGGGCTAAAGCCCAATTTTTAGTGTGGATTTAGGTTCCCCGAGCTGGAAGCTCGGGGCTATGTTTTGCTTTGAATGACAATGAATAAATATTCTATTTACACAGCGTTTTTACACAGCCTCTCGAATTTGTGGGCTAGATGCATTCCGTCCCTTCCGGGACGGGGTTGGGTGCAAAGAAGGACGTCTGGTTTTTAAGAAAATTTTTGAAACCGGTTAACCCATCACGAAGCGATGGGATGCAACTGCGCTCATCCGCTCGCAGAGTCCTTTGGACAGGATCCTGCGGACATTCCACTCATCCCACAGGGATCCACTTGGACAGAGTCCTATCCGCTCGTCCCGTAGGGAACTGTTCGGTCAGAGCGCGTATCGTGCAGGATCCTTCGGACGGAAAGGATGCTGTGCATGGGTAGCATCCTGTCGGATAGCCCATATTTCAAATATCCGATAGGATCCCGTTGAGATGGGAGTCCCTAACGGGACGTGATTAGTTGCTGAGAACAACCTTTAATTATTGAGAAAATTTTCGAGCACCGTTCACCCATCGCGAAGCGATGGGATGCAAATAGCCCATATTTTTAAATATGGGGGAAATATGTCCAAACAATAAGATTTTTGTCCCGAAGGGACAATTGAAAAACGGATGTTTCCGGGTTGTCAAAAAATTAATGCAATAAATTTCATTCTGTCCCTTCGGGACGAGTAAACATAGGTAATGGGCATTCCATTCCCACAAATCGAATTTGTGGGCTAGATGCAATCCGTCCCTTCCGGGACGGGGTTGGGTGCAGAAACCAAAATTTATTTTACAAAGAAATTTCCGACTCCTATTTCCCCATCGCGAAGCGATGGAATGCCAATAGCCCATATTTTCAAATATGGGGGGAAATGATATACCTAACCCCAAAAGATTTGTCCCGAAGGGACAATTGACAACAGATTTTCCCGGAGCATTTATGATTGTTTTGTGAAAAATTCATTCTGTCCCTAATAGGACGGGTTATGGGGTGTTGGGATGCGCATATCTTCTACCGGCACAATTTACCGGACGAGACATTTCTTGAAAAATTCGTCCCCCTCCCACAAAATTTCCGAATTTCGTAAACAATTCCTGCAAAGCATCGATAATACTTATTGAACTTAAAGGAAATGCGGGAATGATTAAGGTGACCCGGATTAACAACGAGCCCATTGTGATTAATGCGGAATTGATTGAATTTATTGAATCGACTCCGGATACCATCATCAGCACAACGACGGGGAAAAAAATTATTGTCAAAGAAAGTGTGGATGAGGTCATCGAAAAGGTCATCGAATATCGACAACGCTGTTTTGAACGAGCAACCATTGAGTTAAAGAAAGAGCGATGAAAAAAGTACTGGATCTGGCGACTCTGATTGGACTATTCGGCGGTACTATTCTGATTTTGCTCACTATCATGATTGGTGGTGGGCTCTCCGCTTTTATCAACATTCCTTCTCTGCTGGTGGTAGTGGGAGGTACCATTGCTGCGGTACTGGTACAGTACCCGCTCAACGATGTTCTGGGAGTGATTGGCGTGATGCGCCAGACGTTGCTCACCAAAGCCGCCGATCCTTTAAACACCATTAAAACCATTGTGCAATTTGCAGAAGAAGCCCGGCGGGACGGTTTGTTGGCGCTGGAGAAGCACATCAAAGAAACCGATGACGAATTCATCAAAGACGGGCTGCAATTAGCCATCGACGGCACCGAACCGGAACTGCTGCGCGAAATTCTGGACACCGAAGTCGCCAATCTGGAAGACCGCCACAAAAAAGGGCACGGCATTCTGGAAGCGTTTGGCACCTACGCCCCCGCTTTTGGGATGATTGGAACGCTGATTGGTCTGGTCATCATGTTGCGCAACATGAAAGACCCCAGCAGTATCGGTCCTTCCATGGCTGTGGCTTTAATTACCACATTTTACGGTGCGGTAATGGCAAATTTAATTTTTCTCCCTCTGGCGGGGAAACTCAAAGAACGAACTAAGGAAGAGATAAAAATTCGCGAGATGATCCTGGAAGGGATTCTTTCCATTCAGTCGGGCGATAATCCCCGGTTGGTGGAGCAAAAACTGAAGACCTTCCTGCCACCGAAAATGCGCAAAACACTAGGAGAATCGCAGGAATAGGTGACTAAAAATTTGTCATTGTCTAAATTTCAATTCTTTGTGTCGAAAAATTAACCACTTTTTTCGACATCCCTTATTTTTCGTCAGGTTGAAGGCAAATCCTTCAGCACTGTTACTTATTGTTATTTAAGTACTTATAAATCCTACCTCTCTTTTTACCAATTTTTGATTTGTGGCACACATCTTGCCCATACACCATTAGTTAAACATGGGCAAGAAATATGGCCAAAAAGCGAGAAAAGAAAACGGAAGAAAACAGTGCTGGCGGAGCACCAGGGTGGATGGTTACCTATGGTGATCTCATGAGCCTTTTGCTCACTTTCTTTGTATTATTGGTTTCCTTTTCTTCCATTCAGATGGCAAAATTTCAGAAAGCCATCGGGTCATTAAAAGGCGCCCTGGGAGTGCTTCCTCGCGAAGAATCTGTGATGAAACAGTGGGAACCGATTATGCCCCAGCTTTCCGATTACCAGAAACGTCGGGTATATCGGGTGATTTCCCAACTCCGAAATATTATTAAAAACAACGGGTTGGAGAAAAACATCTCTCTGGAATCCACCGGAAATGGCATTCTCATTCGAATCGATTCGCCCATCCTGTTCGATCTGGGAAAAGCCAATTTAAAACCGGAAGCGTATCCCATTCTTGATAAAATTTTAGAGATGACCCAGCAATGGCCCAACAAAATTCGCATCGAAGGACATACGGACGATTTGCCCATTCATACCAGCACCTATCCTTCGAATTGGGAATTATCCACTGCCCGGGCACTTAGCGTACTGCGTTATTTTTTACACAAAGGCCACGTGGAGCCGCAACGGCTGGCTGCTGTGGGTTACGGACAGTACCATCCCCTAGTACCAAACACTTCCCCCAAAAATCGTGCGAAAAATCGCCGGGTGGAAATTTACATCGAATACGAAAAAGCCCCGGATATTTTCAAGGAAGAATTAACCGGTCACTCATAAAAAGGAGACGCTATGGCAGAGAATGAAGAATTGCTAAACGGAGAGAATACTCAGGAAAAAGAACAGAAAGAGGAAGAGCAACAATCGAAAAAGAAATTTAGTTTCGTAAAAATGGGAATTCCCATTCTTCTCCTTCAAATTCTTCTGGCATACTTTCTGGCAAGCAACGTGATTGTGCCCAAACTTTACGGAAATTCCTCCAAACCCAAAACCGAATCCGTGGAAGAGAGCGAAAGTGAGGGTAAGGAGGCCGAAGGCGAAGACGAGGAGGGTGAAGAAGAAGGAAGCGATTTCGGTAAAATTTTCACTGTCGAGGACGTGATTGTAAATCCCGCCCAGAGTAAGGGCGCCCAGTTCGTGTTAATTAATTTCGGTTTCGAGGTAAAAAGCGACGGCGATGTGGAGAAGCTGAAAGCGCGCGAAGTGCAAATTCGCGATATTCTCATCCGCATCATCAGCTCCAAAACCATCGATCAACTGGACGATTCGCAGGACAAAGAAAAACTGCGGCAGGAAATTAAAGAAGCGGTAAAAGCGCTTCTGCCAGAAGGGCATCTGTTAAACGTGTATTTTGCTAATTATATCATTCAATAAGAGGTGGAGCCGTGAGCGAAGTTCTCTCACAACAGGAAATAGATCAGCTATTATCGGGAATTAATTCCGGAGAGATAAAAGAGGAGCAGTTAGGCGAGTTTAAAAAGCACCAGGAGGTGTACGAATACGATTTTCGGCGCCCCAATCGGGTGTCCAAAGATCAGTTGAAAACGATTCGTACCCTGCACGAGAATTTCTCCGAAATTTTCGGGTTCTATCTGGCTTCGAAACTGCAGACCATGGCGACCATCGATTTAATTGCCGTCGATCAATTACGCTATTCCGAATATGTGCTTTCCATCAGCAATCCCAGTTGTATTTATATTTTTGGGATTAAAGAGACCGAAGGTCGGGCAGTGCTGGAACTGACGCCCGACCTGGTGCTGGTGATTGTGGACCGCTTGCTGGGTGGTGCCGGTACCAAGATGGAAGTGAAGCGGGCCATTACTCCTATCGAGCAGCGGTTGATGAAACCCATCGTAGAAAGAGCTTTGAAAAACCTTTCCACAGCCTGGTCCCCAATTCATCAACTTACTTTCGAAATGGCCGGTTTCGAGAGCAATCCCGATTTTGTGCAGATTGCTCCGGCCAGCGAAATTGTAATTGTCATCTCCTTCGAGGTAAAGATCGGCGAAGATTCCTTCCTGATGAATCTTTGCTATCCCTCTTTTGCCCTGGACGAGGTGATTGCCCGTTTAAATGTGCAATACTATTCCACCGTCAGAACCAGTAAAGATAAAGCCGAAGCCAAAAAGAACATTACCCGACATCTGGAACAAACCCTGTTAACGGTACACGTCAACCTGGGTTCCACCCACATAACCATCTCCGACCTGTTGAGTCTGGAAAAAGGAGATGTTCTGGTGCTGGATAATACCATCGAAGATAATCTGCCGGTTTTCGTGGACAACCGTCTGAAATTTTACGGCCAGCCCGGTTTATCCAACGAACACGTGGCAGTAAAAATTATGGATGAAGCGACGGAATAATTTCAATAAAGGGAGTGTTTAGAATGAGTGATCAGGAAGAAAAGACCACCATGGATGATGTAACCTCGGGGAGCGAGCCTCAGGGGCAGATGGCGACCTCTGAAGCCGGAAGCACCCCGGATGCGGAGGAACCCTCCATCAGCAAACTGGAGCTGGAGAATTTTGACTCCGGCGGAGGGAACGGCTCCGAACCGGATTACCGCCGCATGGAACTGCTGATGGACATCAAGCTGCCGGTGTCCATTGAGTTAGGGCGGACCAAAATGTACGTGAAAGATATTCTGGAGCTGGAGCGCGGTTCCATCATCGAGCTGGACAAAATGGCCGGTGAGCCGGTGGATCTGTACATCAACAACAAGAAGATGGCCGAAGGCGAAGTGGTGGTGGTGGATAAACATTTCGGAATTCGCATCACTCAGCTCATCGATCCCGCAGACCGCATTAAAAATCTGGGAAAGGATAACTAACGATGTATAGCAGAATGCTGACAGGATTGCTTTTTCTGATGGCACCGGCACTGGCACAAACGGTTGCGGATAGCAGCGCCGCCATGCCCCAGGCTCAATCCATTAACATGGGTTGGGTGTTGGCCAAAGCCATCCTCAGCCTTCTGCTGATTATCGGGCTCATTTTTTTATCGGTGTATTTGCTGCGGAAATACGTGTATCGGGGCTATCAATCCGGTTCCGCCAGCGAAGGAATGCGCATCCTATCGCAGATCCAGATTCAACCCAAAAAGTTCGTGGCTCTGATGCAGGTGTACAATCGGGTGCTGGTGGTGGGCATTACGGATGCTGCCATGCACACCCTCACCGAATTCAATGATGAAGAAAGCGTGCGCACCATTTTGAGTCAGGTGGAACATGCTCCTGACAAATGGACGCAGCATAAATTTCTGGAAATGTTTAAAAAGAATCTGCAGAGCAAGAATTCATGAAGCATGTAGTGGAACATTTTGCGGGGCTGCTTTTGCTGGGCACATTGTTGCTCACAACTTCCCACGCCGTGGCACAGACGGGCGGTAATCCCGTCCCGTTACCCCGGGTAACCGTGGGCGTGGATACCGCCCAGAATGCCGGCGATCTTTCCGTGACCCTGCAACTCATCTTCCTGATGACCATTCTTACCCTGGCACCGGCGATCCTCATTCTGCTCACTTCGTTTACTCGCATCATCATCGTATTTCATTTCATTCGCCAGGCGCTGGGAACCCAGCAAATTCCTCCCAATCAGATTCTGATTGGGCTGGCGCTCTTCCTCACCTTTTTCATCATGGCGCCCACCTGGGGGAAGGTGCACAGCCAGGCAATTCGTCCCTATCTGGATGGCGAAATTTCTCAGAAAGTCGCTTACGAACGGGGCATCCAGCCGGTGCGGGAATTCCTGATTCGCCATACCCGCGAAAAAGACCTGGGGCTGTTTCTGAAACTCAATCGTGGCGAGAAACCGCAGAATATAGACGAGGTACCCACGCTGGTGCTGGTTCCGGCATTCGCCATTAGCGAACTGCGCATCGCGTTTCAAATCGGATTCATTCTTTACGTTCCCTTTCTCATCATCGATATGGTGGTAGCCAGCGTGTTGATGAGCATGGGTATGCTGATGCTACCTCCGATGATGATTTCTTTACCGTTTAAAATTTTGCTGTTCGTCCTGGTGGACGGGTGGTACTTACTGGTGAGTTCCCTGGTAAACAGTTTTTAAGAGGCAGGCATGACCGAGCAATTTGTCATCAAATTCGTTTCTGACGCCATTTACACCGCTTTGCTGGTGGCAGGCCCCATCCTGATTGTGACCCTGCTGGTGGGACTGATGGTGGGGATTTTTCAGGCTGTCACCTCCATTAACGAGATGACCTTAACCTTCATCCCCAAGCTAATTGCGGTGGTGGTGTTGATGCTGGTTTTACTGCCCTGGATGCTGCGGGTACTCACCGGTTTTACCCTGAACGTATTTCACATGATTGAAATGGTGGCGAGGTAATGCAATACACGGAATCTCAAATACTGCTTTTTTTCCTGATTATGGTGCGATTTCTGGCCATGCTGGCCACGGCGCCGGTGTTTAGCATTCGCGGTATTCCCAAAATCTGGAAAATCGGGGTGGCGGGAATCATTGCCCTGGTGGTGTATCCTTTCGTGGAGCAGTACACCCCGGAACTGGAGTTGAATCTGATTCAGGCGCTTATTTTAACCGCAGGCGAGGTACTCACCGGCATCACCATCGGTACCATCATCAACTTCCTGATTGCAGGAATCGAACTGGCCGGGGAATACATTGGCGTGGATATGGGACTTTCCATGGCGCAGGAATTTGACCCGATGTTCAATCAGCAGATTTCCGTGATTGCACGCCTCCAGAACATTCTGGCAATGCTCATTTTTGTGTTAATCAACGGACATCATTTTCTGATTGAAGCAGTGGTGTACAGCTTTCGTACGTTGCCGGTGGGCACCTGGAGCATCAATGCTCTGGCCATCCACCGCATTCTTCAGATATCTGCCAGCGTGTTTGTTATCGGGATTAAAATTGCCGCACCGGCCATCGTAACTCTGTTCCTCACCAGCGTGGCAATGGGCATTACCGCCCGTGCGGTTCCCCAGATGAATATTTTCTTTGTGGGCTTCCCGCTGCGCATTGCCGTGGGCTTCTTCGCTATCATCATGGGAATGCCCCTCTTCTTGTATGTGTTCAAGAATTTACTAAACAGCTTCGAAAACGATGTACTTTATTTGATGCAGGTAATGTGATATGGCCGAGGATTTCCAGGAAAGAACAGAACAACCAACGCCCAAAAAGTTAGAAGAAGCGCGCAGGAAGGGCGACGTTGCCAAGAGCATGGAAGTAAACTCCGCTCTGTCGCTGCTCTTCGGGTTGTTGTTTTTATGGTTAATGAGCAATCTGTTCTTCCGTCAACTCAGCAATTTGTTCATTAATGTGATGAGCGGCGGCTACCTTACGGAAATCACCGAGACTTCCGTGCGCTATTATTTTGTGCAGGGGCTCGTTCATTTCGGCCTTCTGATGGCAATCTTCATGGGCGGCATCATGCTCATTGGTATTGCCAGTAGTTTGTTGCAGGTGGGGTTTCTGTTCACCCTGGAACCGTTAAAGCCCAAAGCAGAACGCTTGAATCCCCTGAAAGGATTCAAAAAAATCATCATTTCCAAACGCTCGCTGGAAGAACTGGCGAAAAACACCCTCAAACTGGTCATTATCCTGTACGTGGCGTATCACGCGATTAAGAGTTATCGCAGCGAATTGATTCCGTTGATGGATCAGGGGGTGCCGCAGGTGCTTACCTTTATGCTTAAAGCCGGGTTAAAGGTAAGTTTTAAAATCGGATTGTTCTTTCTGATTATAGCTGCGGCAGATTACGCGTTCCAGAAGTACCAGCACACCAGCAATTTAAAGATGACCAAACAGGAAGTGCGGGACGAAACCAAACAGACCGAAGGGGATCCCAAAATCAAATCGCGCATCCGTAGTTTGCAGTACAAAATGGCTCGGAACCGGATGATGCAGGCCGTTCCGGAAGCGGATGTGGTGATTACCAACCCCACGCACTATGCGGTAGCGCTGAAGTACGAACCGGGTCAAAATGCTGCCCCGAAAGTTGTCGCCAAAGGGCAGAACCATCTGGCTTTGAAGATTAAGGAAGTAGCACGGCAGCACGAAGTTCCCATTGTGGAAGATCCTCCTCTGGCCCGGGCGCTGTATCAGGCGGTGGAGTTAGAGCAGGAAATTCCCGCCAAATTCTTCCAGGCAGTAGCCGAAGTGCTGGCTTATGTGTACAAACTGAAAAACAAAACGTTGAATTAGGAAAATGATGCAGGGAAACATTTTTCAGAAAAATAGCGACATGCTGCTGGCGGTGGGGGTCATCGTCATTCTGACGTTGATGATTGTTCCCCTGCCCTCGGCATTGCTGGATGTACTGCTGGCGCTGAACATCTCTTCGGCGCTGGTACTGCTGCTGGTTTCCCTGTACCTCACCAATCCTCTGGAACTGTCTGTCTTCCCCAGCCTGCTGCTGATTATGACCCTGTTCCGGCTTTCTTTGAACATTGCCTCCACCCGCTTGATTCTGGGCGAGGCGTATGCGGGCGAAATTATTCATTCATTCGGCAGTTTTGTGGTTAAAGGCAATTACGTGGTGGGTTTCATCATTTTCCTGATTCTGGTCATCATTCAGTTTGTGGTGATTGTGAAAGGTGCAGGTCGTATTGCCGAGGTGGCAGCTCGCTTTACCCTGGATGCCATGCCCGGCAAGCAGATGAGTATTGATGCCGACCTGAATGCCGGGATCATCACCGAGGAGGAAGCGCGTGAGCGGCGCCTGCAAATTGCCCGGGAAGCCGATTTTTACGGCGCAATGGACGGTGCCAGCAAGTTTGTGAAAGGCGATGCCATCGCCGGGCTGATTATTACCACCATCAACATCATTGGTGGGTTAATTATCGGGATGGTGCAGATGAATATGCCCATCTCCCAGGCGCTGCAAACTTACTCCCTGCTCACCATTGGCGATGGTCTGGTGTCGCAAATTCCGGCATTGCTGGTTTCTACGGCGGCAGGTATGGTGGTTACCCGGGCTGCCAGCGAGGATAACCTGGGAAGCGACCTCACCCGCCAGCTTCTGGCCAAACCCAAAGCGCTGTTTATTGCTTCCGGCACCCTGTTCCTGTTTGGAATTACGCCGGGACTCCCCATGGTGCCTTTCTTCATCCTTTCGGTGATTGTGGGAACCGTGGGTTACGGGCTGCGCAAACAGGCCGAGCGGGAACAGATGGAAGAAGTTGCCGAGAAAGAAGCCGAGCTTCCCGCACCCCAGGAAGAGATTGAGAACTACCTGCAGGTCGATCCTCTGGAACTGGAAATTGGTTACAACCTGATTGCTCTGGTGGATTCGGAAATGGGAGGCGATTTGTTCGAGCGCATCACCTCCATGCGGAAGCAGATGGCGCTGGAGCTGGGCATTATTGTTCCGCCCATTCGGGTGCGGGACAACCTGCAGCTTAATCCCGATGAGTATGTCATTAAAATTCGCGGGAACGAAGTGGCGCGGAACGAAATCTACATGGGGCATTACCTGGCCATGAATGCCGGAAATGTGGAGCAGAAAATTGACGGCATCGAAACCATTGAACCGGCGTTTGGATTACCGGCGGTCTGGATTCGGGAAGATCAGCGGCACGAAGCGGAATTGGCCGGGTACACGGTGGTGGAACCCTCAGCGGTGCTCACCACTCATCTGATGGAAATCATTCGTAAGCATGCAGACAAACTGCTGGGTCGCCAGGAAGTGCAACAACTGCTGGACACTCTGAAGAACGATTATCCCGCTGTGGTAAACGAATTGGTACCGGATCAGCTCTCCCTGGGCGCCATTCAGAAGGTGCTCCAGAACCTATTGCGAGAAGGCATTCCCATTCGCGATCTGGTAACCATTCTGGAAACTCTGGCAGACTATGCCAGCGTTACCAAAAACGTCGAGGTACTCACCGAATACGTCCGTTATGCTTTAAGCGATACCATTG
>JALWDQ010000619.1:0-3332 GCA_027039625.1 Calditrichia bacterium
TTTTCACTTCTCGTTTTCCCCGGGAGGGATCGAAACTCCCCGCCACCGGGATGCGCTCCGTTACCTGACGAAAAGGTTCCGGAACTTCCTGCTGGCGATGGGTAATGTATTGGCGACTAATCTGGCGTGCCTGCTCGGTTACTTCCCGGGGCAAATATTCCTTCATCATAATCACCGTATCGGCCACATCGAAATAATCTCCGCTTCCTCCCATCACCAGAATGGTGGAGACGCCGAAATTCCGGTACAACTCCCGCACCCGATCCAGAAACGGGGTAATCGGCTCGTCCTCTCGATGTACCAATGCCTGCATGCGGGCATCGCGAATCATAAAATTTGTCGCGGAGGTGTCCTCGTCAATCAGCAGGAGTTGTGCTCCCATTTCCAGCGCTTCCAGAATATTGGCTGCCTGGCTGGTGCTGCCACTGGCGTCATCCGTGGTAAAACGGGTAACATCCCCTCCCCGGGGTAAATATTGAATAAAAGGGCGCAAATTCACATTGGTGACCCGTCGCCCGTCCTCGGCACGGATTTTAACCGCAGCGGGATTCGTCACCACATATTCCCGGCCATCCCCGGGAACATGAGGATACACCCCCAGTTCCAGCGCTTCCAGCAACGTGGATTTCCCATGGTAGCCGCCACCGACGATCAGGGTAATTCCTGCCGGAATCCCCATTCCCGAAATGGTTTCGCCGTAAGGTGCCACGGGATTTTTCAAGGGCAGGGTTACCCGTAGCGATTCCGGAGAACGAAACGCCACCGCCTGTTCCGCAGCCATGGGACGATCGCTGATGCCACTCTCCCGGGGTAAAATCGCTCCATCTGCTACAAACGCCACCAGATTCTGTTGTTTTAACTGAAATTGTAAATGATGGTGGTTCTCCACACAATCCACAAACTGGCGAGCTTCGGATATGGACAGGTTGCGTGCCTGCAAGGAGTTTTCAGCCAATTGGGGAAGATACTCGCACAGGAGTCGCCGCGCCTGATGTCCTAACACCGTCCTCCCTGCCGCCGGGAGTCCCACCTCCAGCCGGGCTTCCACCCAATCCGCAGTGAGGCGTACCGCCGTGCGTTCCAGCACCTCCTGTCCTCCCGCATCGATGCGTACCACCCCGCTTTTACCGCTTCCCCTAACATCCTTAACAATCCTCGCAATATTCTGCCGTACCTGGCGCGCCAGAAAATCCTCCAGCGCAATTCGCCGCACCCGATTGCCAAATAAATCCGCTGGCAGTTGAGCCACTGACATGGGAAGACGTATCCGCACCTTAGAAGGGGCAGCAAACGGATCGCCCTGCACGTGATCGATGTACAGCCGCATCCAGCCCCAATTGTATTCCCCCTGAATCTCTTTGTACGCTTTGTAGCCTCGCCCGTCGATACGGCGCAGTAAATTTTCCAGCACCGTTTTCATCGTCTCACTCCATTATTTTCCCTTCACAATTGGTAGTAAATGAAGGAAAAATCGAAGAAAGAAGAAAGGAAAATTTACATTTTTATGGTGAGTTTTTAGCAGACTAAGACAACGGTATGGGTCACTTTCCGAAGCGATCGTCCAGAAAAAAGCCCTGAGCCCGGATTTTAACACAGTACGCCGCGACCAGCGTTTATCTTTTAATCCGATGAAAATTTGTTGAAGGGATGCTAAATGTGAGTTTTTCGGTAACAATGCAAACCAACGCCACCCGGTTACCTTCAGGAGTCCTTCTCAATTTCCAGAGCCAGAATGGTGACATCATCTTCAAAATTCTCACCTTTTTTCCACTGAAACAGCTCCAGAGTGATGGCCTGTACCGCCTCTTCCAGGGAGCGATTCTGCCATTCTTCCATGACACGCCGCAAGCGCGAGATACCAAATTCCTCCTGAGCTTCATTTTTCACTTCCACCACCCCGTCCGAATATAGCACCAATCGATTACCCGGTTTCAGCTGAAGCGTTTGTTCTTCATAAGAATAATCTTCCAGAATGCCGACTGGCAGCGAGGCTGTTTCCAGCACCTCGGTTTTTCCATTGCCGTTCAGTAAAATCATTCCCGGATGTCCTGCAGACGTAAATCGAAATGTTTTATCCGGGATGTTTAAAATTCCATAAAGTATTGTAAAGAACTGACCGGTATTTAATTCCAGGGGAAATTGTTTATTTAAACGCTCGACCACCTGAGCTGGTGGAGTAATCACGAACTCTCCCGTCTCATCAGAAAAATCCAGCAACAAACCGGATTGGAGATGAGAGGGAGACAGTAAGTAACTCAATGTTACCGAACGTAACGCAGCAGCCACTCCGTGCCCACTCACATCCAGGACATAAATCCCCAGATGGTTCTCGTCCAATTTGAATACGTTAAATGTATCTCCGGCCAGTTCATCACATGGTTTGAAAAACCACTTCAGGTTCACTCCCGGTACATCCGGTGCAGCTTTAGGAAGTAACGATTGCTGGATTTCCGCTGCCATGCGCAAGTCGTTTTTAATTCTATTATTAATAGATGCCAATACTCGGTTTTTTTCCTTCAATCTTTTTTGCAATTCCACAATACGTTGTCCGGCTCTCAGGCGCATCTTCAATTCGTCAGCATCAAAGGGTTTGGTGAGGAAATCGTCTGCACCCGCTTCCATTCCCGCAATTAAATCATCTTTCTGGCTTTTGGCAGTAAGAATGATGGTGTACACATAGTGGCTATTTTGAGCCTGCCGAATGCGGCGAATTAAATCCACCCCATCCATATTGGGCATCATCCAATCGCTAATCACCATATCAAAAGAGTCTTGCTGAAATAACTCCCAGGCTTCCGCCCCATTGGTGGATTCCACCACCCGATGCCCCCACTTCTCCAGACGACGTTGCAGTAATTTGCGCGAGATGGCATCATCTTCGGCAATCAGAACCTTCATTCCTGAACCTCCTGAACCATATTTTTCAAGAAATCAACCACTTCCTGTACCTCCTCTCGCAACTGCTCGAACACCTGGGGGGCATCTTCCAGTTTTCCGGAGCGCCCTATTTTTTCCAGCCGAAAAGCCGTTTGACAGGACTTTTTAGCCGAGAAGTTTCCCAGAACCCCCTTCAGTCCATGGGCACTCCGCTCCAGTTCACCGGCATCCCCTTTCTGAATGGCCTGTTCTATGCTATCCAGCATTTCCTGATAGGTCTCAAAAAATATCTCTCCAATCTCCCCCAGTAATTCCCAGTCGTTTTCCATCCGATCTTCCAGTTCTTTGCGATTAATCACTTCTGCCCCATCGGGTTTATTATGTTCGGGAGTTGGCTTCTCTTCTTTAGCGGGTTGTTGTTGGGCCGGGAACAGTTTTTCAAAAATATCGAACAA
>JALWDQ010000620.1:0-1026 GCA_027039625.1 Calditrichia bacterium
ACCAAACGCATGGCCGAGGATTTAACCGATTACCTGCAAAATTTGAACATTCGTGCCAAATATTTACATTCCGAGATTGATTCTCTGGAACGGGTGGATATTTTGCGGGATTTACGTCTGGCGGAGTTTGATGTGCTGGTGGGAATTAATTTGTTGCGGGAGGGGCTGGATTTACCGGAGGTTTCGCTGGTGGCTATTCTGGATGCCGATAAGGAAGGTTTTCTGCGTTCGGAGGTGGCGCTGTTGCAGATTGCCGGTCGGGCTGCGCGCAATGCCCGCGGTAAGGTCATCTTCTATGCCGATACCATCACCCAGTCCATGCACCGCACTATGGAGGAAACCCGGCGTCGACGGGAAAAACAGATGGCTTACAACCGGGAACACGGGATTTCTCCTCAAACGGTGTACAAAACGGTGGAAGAAATCATGAAAACCACCTCGGTTGCCGATGTACGGGAACGCTACCACACCAAGCGTAAAACACGGGAATTCGATTACCTGGATCGCCTGACCGGAGAGGAATTAATTGCCCGGCTGGAACAGGAAATGAAGGAAGCAGCCGAACATCTGGAATTCGAGCGAGCTGCCCAGCTTCGGGACGAAATTAAACGATTGAAAGGGAAGCTTACCTGATGCGTCGTGTATTTTCCTGGCTCTTCCTGCTAATATGGATCGTTCCCGCTTTGTTGGCAAAAGAAACGGTGCCGGATTCACTTCCGTCCGCTTTAATGCGGGGCAAAGAGGCACTCTATCATTTCCAGCTGGATAAATCCCTGCAAATATTTCAGGAAGTGCAAAAACGGTTCCCGCAGCTTCCCCACGGTTATTTTTACCAGGCTTACGTGTTAACCCTCTACTACTCCCAGGATCAAACCAACGACTCCCTGGCACAGGCACTGTTAAATATTCTGGATCGTTCCATCGAAATGAGCGAAGCGTACCAGAAAACCCATCCCGATGATGCCGAACCGTATTTTTACCTAGGACTCTCTTACGGGCTAAAAGGCATTTATTATGTGGTAGATC
>JALWDQ010000621.1:0-3328 GCA_027039625.1 Calditrichia bacterium
TTTTCAATCTGACTGCGCACCAGATTTACGGTGTTCAGAATCAGCGGATTAATTTCCAGATACTCGGAAATATTGCTACTTTTTTGACGTGCCATGCTGAGTAACCCCCTCACGATGTTTGCAATTCGCATTGCCTGGGTTTCCACAACCTTCAGGCTTTCTTCCACTTTGTAACCCATTAGCGCCATCTGGATATTGCCCAAGATAATTTGCAGGGGATTGTTAATTTCGTGGGCAATTCCACCCGCCAGTTCCCCCACCGTAGCCAGTTTAATGGTTTGCATCAACCGCGTTTGCGACTGCTTGAGCGCATTATGGGTCTGTTCCAGCTTTTTGTACAGGCGAGTGTACTGAATAGCGATGGTTGCCTGCTGAATAAGAATATTTAATAGCTCCAGATCCCGGAAACTGAAATTTGCCTGATCTTTGTCCGTAAGCAGTAAATAGATGCCTATGCTTTCCCCCTGTTGAATCATGGGGGAGATAACCAGCGTGGCATCTTTGTTCTCCAGAGACTCTTCCAGAACAAAATCTTCAATCGGGACGACAATGGGATGAGCCTGTTCCCATAACCATTCCAGAATACCTTCCTCCTGCATGTTCTGGAGAATCACGAAAAAGTCCCGCGAAATATTTTCGCCAATGGGGACAAATTCCCCGTTCTGTAAAATAAAAGCAGCGCTTTGCTTGTGGGGAATCACTTTCTGGGCAATTTCGTCCAAATTCTTCAGAATTTCCGGATACTCCAGGCTTCGCGTGATGAGAGACGAAAGTCGTTGAATGGTAAAAAATTCGTCCAGAGAATCGGTAATTTCTCCGTGGACTTTTTTGTGGTGATTAAGTTCTTCCTTTAATTGTTGTAGATCGGATTTTAAGCGATTTACCAGTCCGAGATAATTCTCGAAAATTAAATCCAGTTGATTCGATTCAGGGAGTGTATCCCGATATGCTTGAAATAAATGCTCCACATCCATTTCTTCTGTGTTTGAGGAAAACATCCATATTCTCCTTTTTGTTCAATAAAAATTATTCTACAACTTCTTTCCTGTTGAGGATATTTAAAAAGTCCATCAGTTTTTCGCTCTCCTGTCTAAATTTTTCCTGAAAAAAATAAAGCGGATAGGTGTTTCTAGGATAAAATTCTTGCAATTCTTTTTCCAGTTCTTCCTGAGAGGTGGAATGGTAATTTCCCAGCCCGTTTCCTTCACCAATGGAGTAACAGATCCGGTCGGCCAGATAAATTATATTGACCAGATCTCGGTTCTTAAGATTTTTATTTGGACTGTGATGATAACGAATGGCCCGAACTAATTTATCCGGAAGGTTCCATCCTTCGGCCAGCCAGGCGCCAGCATCCGCGTGGGAGAAACCCAGAGTCGCAATTTCTGCTTCGTGAAAAGGAACCTTGTGCTCGCGGGCGTGTTCGAACGCCATGCGGAATTGTTCGGGGAAATATTGGATTAAGATGGTGTAACCAATATCGTGCAACAAACCTGCAACAAACACTTCTCCAGAAACCGGGTAATTGAAAAATTTGGAAAGAATCCGAGCACCATGCCCCACCATCAAAGCGTGCCGCCAGAATTTCTCCACTTCAAATTCTTCCAGATCGTTTAACATGAACTGGTCGATAACCGAGATGCTCAACACCAGATCTCGCAAGGCGTTGAAACCCAACACCACAATTGCCAGATTTAGTGTCGATATCTTCCGGGGAAATCCGTAGTAGGCAGAATTGGCCAATTTTAAAATACGCGCCGCCAGAATCTGATCGTTAGAAATTAAACGAGCCAGAGTGGAAGCAGAGGTGCGGGGATTTTCGACTAATTGCATGACTTTAACCGCAATGGTGGGAAGGGTAGATAGCTTGGCCAGGCTCCGTACCCGACGCTGAATGTATTCCTGAGACAATGGCTTGGTCTGTCTGGTCATCATGGTTCTTACCTAAATTTTCACATCCAGGTGTTTAATATTTCCATTTTCCTCTTTCACAATCTGGTTCTGGAACGACTTGCCGGGAGCCAGATATTTTGCCGGGCGCTTGGAATGTCCCTGCTGCTGGTTGGTTCCCTGCTTTTCTTCTCCTTTTTCTTTAATGTGAGGTTTCTCCCCCTTCTCCAGCGCCTCGGGGCGCTTGTGAGAGTCGTTCATTTCGCGCTGGACGGCCGCTTCGAACACCCGATGCGCTAATTCCGGCTGGTGCTTTTGCGATTGAAATGCGCGATCGGCCGATAGAGCCCCCATCTGCGCATTCTGAATTTTAATCGGTATCATCGTCATATTTCAGACACCTCACTTCGCTATTTTAAATACAAATATAATACCAGAAAATAGCATGTTCCCTATCTTCAGAAATATCACTGTGTTACACCAATTTATCATTACCGAAAATAGCGACACAGGTCGAGAATGCCGTCACTCCATTGTCCGAAAATCAAACATAGAGCTCGGAGCGGAGCATCTTGCGCATCCGTTCCATGGTCTCGCTGTGAATCTGAGAAACCCGGGATTCAGACACGTTGAGGATGCGACCAATTTCCTTAAAGGTCAACCGCTCGTAGTAATACAGAGTAATCGCCAGTCGTGCCTTCTCCGG
Organism: Calditrichia bacterium; assembly: GCA_027039625.1. GTDB lineage: Bacteria > Calditrichota > Calditrichia > RBG-13-44-9 > RBG-13-44-9 > JALXCH01. Next base: position 2,597 of record JALWDQ010000621.1, read on the forward strand.
CAGCTTTTTGATGATCTTAACCAGTATCTTCTTCATCTCTTCTTCTTCCAGGCTGTTCAGGGCATTGGTGCTGTTTTCGTCCTCGATGATGTCGTACAGATTATGCTCCTCGTAATTCTGATTAGGCTTATCCAGCGAAATCAGGTTGCTCTGGCTCATGCGGCTTTGCCAGTGTTGTAATTCCGCCTCGCTAATGCCCAGGCGGTGTGCAATCTCTTCGGATGGCACATTGCCGCGGAATTCCTGCTCCATGTCATCGATTATTTTTTTGATTTTATTGGATTTGGAGCGCAGAGAGCGAGGGAGCCAATCCTGTTTGCGCAACTCGTCGATAATGGCGCCCTTAACCCGGGGAATGGCGTAGGTCTCGAATTTTATCCCGAAATAGGGATTGTAGCGATCCAGCGCTTCGCCCAGGCCAATTACCCCAATATTGACCAGATCATCGCGCTCCACCGACGGCGGAAGCGACTTGAACAATTTGTTTACCACGTAATACACCACACCCAGATACTTCTCCATTAATTGGTTCCGCACCTGAGGGTCTTTCGTGGTAAAGTACTTCTTCCATAACGGATCGATCTGATTTTTCATAATCTCCACCTTTTTTTTATTTGGCTATGTTGGGAGTTGCTTGATCCATACCCTTGTCCCTGGATTCGTTTTCTTCCCTGAGGCGTTGCTTCATGGCCTGCAACGTAATCTGGTTGGCGATTAGCATGCCTACCAGAT
>JALWDQ010000622.1:0-3327 GCA_027039625.1 Calditrichia bacterium
CATTTTTATTAAACCAGAAACATATTTTATTATTTTATCAAATACTGGAACATATTCTCAATTAACTAATTAAATAATTGGTTGAGGAAATTTTCACATTGTCCCAAAGACCCGGTGAGAGACGGATCCACCTGCGCGTGTACAGCCTGCCAGTTTTGCCAATTTATTTTCATTCAACACTAAAATGAGGGTTTGTTATGAAAAAAGACCAGGTTCGGGAATTTTACCAGGTCTATGTATGGCAGCGCCCGGTACGTATTTACCACTGGGTGAATGCCCTGTGTATTTTCATTCTCTCCGTTACGGGATATCTCATTGGGCACCCTCTGGCAATCCATAGTTCTTCGGAGGCATATCAACAATATTGGTTTGGTACGATACGTTTTATCCATTTCACCACAGCCTACATCTTTGTATTCAACTACCTCTTTCGTATTTACTGGGGTTTTGTGGGAAATCGTTACTCGCGTTTTTCCAATTATTTGCCCGTGAAGAAAGAGCATTGGCGCGAAATCTGGCAGGTGTTGCGCATCGACATTTTGCAGATTCGAGAAGGGCCGTTGCCTTCTATTGGGCACAACGCATTGGCGGCTTTTTCGTATTTCATTTTGTTTCTGGCGTTTTTATTTGAAGTGATTACCGGTTTCGGAATGTATGCCGCAATGTCTAAACACTGGTTCCCTCAACTTTTTACCTGGGTTGTCCCCTTAATGGGTGGGGATTTTGTGGTGCGCCAGTGGCATCATGCCATGATGTGGGTGTTTGTGGTGTTTACACTAATTCATGTCTATCTGGTGTTTTACCATGATTATGTTGAAGGGCGTGGAATCACCTCTTCCATGGTAGGTGGCTGGAAATTTATTGAGAAGAGCGAGGTTCAAAGAAAGGATTCCGAATAAAGTGTGATATCCGGAATGCTCGAAACTACTTCCGTAATTGGTAATCCGAATAATCAGGTGATTGCTCCGGCAATAAAAAGGGGAACGGTATTCCTGAATTTATTCTTTTGATTTTTCTTGAAGCGTCCGAACGTACTGAACGACCTGTTCGGCAATATGAGGGATTTTTTCTTTTAATTCCGGAGTCAGATTCAGGGTAACTTCTCCCAGCTCCTGGATGGTGACGGCAAACAGGGTAATGTCCGGTTGTTTACCGGAAAAATAAAGGGCATCCAGTAAATCTTTCAAACCAATATCGTGGGCCGAAAGGGTGATGGGATAATCTGAAGAAAATTTGGGTTTTAGCACGGTTACAGTGCCGGGGGCCTTTCCATCCATAGTGGCATCGATTAGAATGACCTTCTCGTAATTATGGAAGTGTTCCAATAAATAAAAACTTCCCGTACCTCCATCCAGGTAGTCCACATTTTGCAGGGGAGAATGTTCTTCCAGCCATTTCACAACATGGACGCCAATGCCTTCATCGCCCATTAACACATTTCCAATGCCCATGATTAATATTTTGTTCATCGTATCCCAATGTTTTTACCGCCTCAATATAGCAAGAAGAAATGAAGGAACAAAAGGGAAAGCATAAAGAGTTTCTATCGAATCAAGGTAACTGGCTTCATGCAGGAATGAGAATGGGATTGTAAGCGAATGAAATACCGTCCCGAGGCGATGTCCCGCGCGTCCCAGGCAATTTGATGCACCCCGCGGGAAACCTTGCCCTGCCATAAATCAGCCACTTTTTGGCCGGAAGGATTCCACACACTGAGGTGTACCCATTCTTCTTTCGGTACCCGAAAGCGAATTTGCACTGTGCTGTTAAAGGGATTGGGGTAAGGATTTTCCAGATAAAAATCGGTGATGATATTGCGTGTGGATACATTTGTCTCTCGCAACAGATATTCTTCTCCACTCAGGGTCACTTCCGTTAATCGATAGGTGCAAAGGGTATCGGCGGGAGGGATGAAATCCGTCCAGGTGTATTCTCCACCGCTGGTACTGTTCCCTCTGGCGGGGACTTGGGCTAACTTGCGGAAATCTTCGCCCGGAATTTTGCGATAAATGGTAAAGTAAGCGGTATTCACTTCGCTGGCGGTAGCCCACTGCAACTGGACTTTCCCCTGCTGCCAGGTTGCCTGGAAAAAGAGTAAATGCACGGGAAGTGATTGGTCGTCCTGAGCGTCGGAAAGTACCCAATCCGAGAAACTGCTAATTCCGTTAGCGCGCACCCAGTTTTCCGTCACATCGCGGGAGGAGAAATAGGGTCCGTCCCAGCCGCTGCCGGTATAACGCCACAGCCGGAGGGCGCTTTCGGTCTCCCCGTTCAGATCCGCATCATCGTAATACAGGATGATATCCACCGTTCCGCTCCCGGTGGGAGTAATGGTGTAATATCCCTGAACCGAGCCGGGAGCCTGGGGATGCAAACCGGAATGTTTTTCCACCTGGATGGAAGAAAAATTGTCGCTGGTTACCAGGAGTTTTACGCGGGTGCCTCCAAAAGTGTACTCACCTGTACCATCGATGGAGCGGGTAACCACATTGCCGGTGTATTCCCGGGCGCCCATGTCGATGCGCCAGCCACCGCCGGAGGGTACGCTGCTGGCAGGATTCCCCCGATCGATGCAGGGACTGGCAGCCTGTAAATCCAGATTCCGGGAAGCCAGATCCACAAATAACGGGTCAGCCGAAATAGCACCGTTCCCTTTACCGCTGGCAGCCTGCCAGGCAGATAAAGAATTGTAATTGGAACCGTCCCACTGAAATACAATACCGCTGTCATCATACCAATCGTTGTATTGAAATGTGTTGTTGGTGGGATGATTTGCACCATTGTTAGCTTCGGTGGTTATTACTGTATTACATTCCGCAAAAATGTTATTCTCATAAATGTTGTCGTGAACCCGATCCGAAGCGTCCTGCCACAAATAAAGCCCGTTTTGCCCTCGGACGAAGGTGTTGGAAACGATCTGATTGTTTCGACAATGATTAACCACACCGTTTTGTTCGCTGCTCTCCTGACTGTACATGGAAAGCAAATAATCCACCCAGCCTCCACCATCTACGATGTTAAAGCGAAAGATGTTATTGTAGCAATCCACTGTTTCCACCCCAATATCCACACATTCGTAATAGTAATCAATGTCGTTGTAAGGATAGTCTGCGAATTGATCATAGGGATTGGTACTGTAATAAATAGTATTGTACTCCGCGGTGATATCGTGAGCGGAATCCAGATAGAAATTGGTAATAGCGTTGTTGTAGCAGGTGTTGTGAGACACAGTGCCGGGTCCCGCACCGTATTGTACATCCAGACCTTCTCCAAAATTATCGTGAACCGTATTATATTGCACGTCAATGTCGGCCCCGTAAACAGCCA
>JALWDQ010000623.1:0-1023 GCA_027039625.1 Calditrichia bacterium
CCAAATGTCGCGCTCATGGCCTCGGCCAGCGCGCCAGAGGGAGCGCCGCCGCCTTTGGGGCTCATGATGCTCCAGAACATGGAGTGGTTGGCGTGTCCGCCGCCATTGTTGCGCACAGCCGTGCGAATTTCGGCGGGCAGGGCGTCGAGATTCATCAGAAGCTCAGTCAGGCTATAATCATGGAACGCAGGATAATTCTCCAAAGCTGCGTTTAGCTTGGCTACATAGCCGCCATGATGCTTCTCGTAATGAATACCCATGGTGCGGGTGTCGATGTGGGGCTCCAAGGCGCTGTAATCGTACTTGAGCTTGGGGAGGGTGTAGGGATATCCCATATTGGCATGACTCCTAGTAATCATGTTTTGGTTGAAAGTGAGGTTGAAGAAGACGCTTGACGCTGGTGCGAGGGGAATTTGTACAACGCCAGGAAACAGTCTAGCAAGGAAGGCAATGTTTCTCAATAAGCCTGCTTACGATTTCGAAAAAGATGAAATCGCTGGACTGCGAAACAGCGCCGGAATAAATCCAGCCTCTGATTCATCCCCCCAAACCTGATCTCGTCGTTCCTGGCTTCGACATCGTCATTTGCCACCCAGCCGACGCCATCGGCCTGGAGGGGAATTGAATAACCCACCAGATTTTGTCTTCATTGGAACCAACGATTTCAGCGCCGAGGCCATCCTTTAGGACGCCGATCTGCTGATAATCGGAGCCGGGGCCAGGGTAGATGTTAGTGTCGCTAACGGCGAGCAGTGAAGCCGCGCCAGGTTGAGACGTAGGCGACACAGCAGTGAATACGGTGGGAAGGGGCGTGATGATGGGGCGGGTTCGGCGCCGTCTCCGATCATAGAAACCAGCGTCCAGATGAGGCCAGCAATCAAGATCAGCGCGCCGATGACAATCACGGCCCTGACGCCGGCGCTGGCGCTTGCCCAAAAGCCGCCTTTTTCGCCGTTGGTAGGCGGAGGAGGATTCAATCTCAGATTCCGCCTTTGATCTTGAACGCCATGTAAACATTGATGA
>JALWDQ010000624.1:0-10495 GCA_027039625.1 Calditrichia bacterium
GCACCAGGAAAGTGCTGCGGGATGCAGCCACGTTTCTGTTCGGGTTCGCACTGGCCTGGGCCGGTCTGTTCTATGCCCAGTATCTGGTGATCTGGTACGGAAATTTACCGGAGGAAACCTCGTTCCTCCTGGAGCGGATGCACCTTGTTCCCTACCGGGAAATGTTCTGGGGCGTGCTGGTGCTTCTGTTTGTTGTGCCCTTTGTAGTTCTGGTGAGCCGGAAAGCCAAGCAATCCGTGGCAGTGGTTTCGCTGATGGCGGCGCTGGTGCTCCTGGGTGTTCTGGTAGAGCGCATTGTGTACATTGCCCCGGTAGTTCACATTACCTTCTGGGCGGCGCTGGTCAGTTTCCTTTTATTGGGATACCTGACCTGGATGTTGTTCCGGCAGCGGGCGGTATTTTTGCCGGAAGAAGAAATGTAGCAGCAGAAGTTCCGGCGCTACACGCCCATGGCTTCGGCCACCAGCAGGGCGATATCCCGGTTTTCCATCTCTTCGGTGCGATTGGTTTCGTTGATTCCGTCGTTAATCATGGTGGCGCAGAAGGGGCAGGCTGTGCTGACCACGTCGGGCTGGAGCTGTGCTGCCTCTTCTACCCGCTGATGGTTTACTTTAGGCTGGGCTTCTTCCATCCACATCCGGCCCCCACCGGCACCGCAACAGAAACCGTTTTCGCGGCTACGGGGCATCTCTTTCAGGGAAATTTCGGGAATGGAGAGCAGCACCTCCCGGGGAGCATCGTAAATGCCGTTGTAACGCCCCAGATAGCAGGAGTCGTGGTAAGTCACCGTCTTCCGGATGGGATGCTGCAGCGTTATTTTCCCTTCCTTAATTAATTCCTGTAGTAACTGGGTGTGATGCACCACCTGATAATTCCCGCCAAATTGTGGGTACTCGTGCTGTAACGTGTTCATACAATGGGGGCAGATGGTCAGGATTTTCTGGAAGCGGTACTGGTTGATTGTTTCCACATTTTGTTCTGCCAGAATCTGGAACAGGTACTCGTTGCCCAGGCGCCGGGCGGAATCGCCGGTGCAGGTTTCTTCGGCGCCCAGAATGGCGTACGAGACACCCGCCGCATTGAGAATACGCACCATCGCCTGCGCGACCTTCTGGCTACGGGCATCGTACGCTCCGGCACATCCCACCCAGAAGAGGTATTCCGCTTCCCGAACATCGCGCATGCGTGGCACCTCCAGACCTTCCGTCCATTTCTCCCGATCCTCCGGAGAAATTCCCCAGGGATTTCCGTTGGTTTCCAGATTCTTGAAGGTGGTAATTACTTCGTTGGGGAAACGGCTCTCTTCCAGCACCAGGTGACGCCGCATTTCAATAATTTTGGGAATGTGCTCCACGTACACCGGGCAGGCTTCCATACAGGCGCGGCAGGTGGTGCAGGACCACAACACATCGTCGGCAATGGTCTCGCCCACCATGGCGGGAATGCCTTCCGGAGCTTCGCCTTCCGCCGTTTGCGCCACCACCGGTGCAGCCACTTCCATGTAGTGCTTCAGGTTCTGAATTAAATCCATGGGGGAGAGGGGCTTATCGGTATTGGTGGCGGGACAGGCGTCGCTGCAGCGCCCGCATTCGGTACAGGCGTCTAAATCCATTAAATCTTTCCAGGAAAAATGATTGATTTGCGAAGCACCGAAATTTTCGATTTCTTCCAGCTCCATTTTACTGAGCGCCCCTTTCGGCCCCAGTTGCTGGAAGAAAATATTGGCAGGTGCCGTCATCAGATGGGCTAATTTGGAAAATGGAATGTAGGCAATGAAAGCCATTCCCAGCAGCATGTGGCTCCACCAGTTGATGGCGTGCCAGGTTTTCATCGTTTCCGGTGTGAGACCCAGTGCCCCAAACCCGAGGGAGAGAAAATATCCAAAGGGCGACCAGAGGGCCCAGGCAGGACGCGTTACGGCAATGCGCAAGCCCTCGATGGTGTATCCGGAAATTAAAATGAGCAGGAGCAGGGTGATGATAATGGCATCGTCGCGCTTGCTCGGCAGATGCTGGGGTTTCAGTACCAACCGCCGGTACGCCGCCAGCAGCAAACCTCCAATGGCAAAAACCCCAAACACATCCAGGGAGACCGAATAGAAAAGGTAAAAAGTGGATTTTAAGAATCGCACGGAAAAGAGCGGGTCCAGCACATCGGCCTGCAGCATAACCAGCAGGGTGCCAATGAACAGGATGGTCATCCCGGCAAAAATGAGCACGTGCATCACTCCGGGGTAGGCTTTGCGAATTACCCGTGCCTGCCCTACGGCATATTTCAGCACCAGCCGGAGCCGTATGCCGACATTGTCCCAGCGTACCTCCGGTTGCCCAACCTTCCACAACCGGTAGCGCCGGTAAAATCCGTACACAAAAATAGCAATTGCCACTACTGCCAGAACGTACATCCAGACGATTCCGGAAATATTCCAGTAAATCTCTCGGGTGGGGACCTGACCGGTCATCATTTTTTCCTCCGGATTAAATCAGCTCGGATTTAGTTAACCAAATTTGAACCGCTGTTTTATTTTGTTCAGCAAACCAGACTTTTTATAGTTATTTGCCGGTAATTTCACAGTGTCGATGGTTACTTCGTCGATGATATTCCGGGGATTTTCGTAAAATAGCTTTTTCAGATACGATTCGGGTAAGTGGTCTTTGAGTGCCTCCCAGCATTCCCGGAGGATAAAGGTGCGTCCCTCGGGAGCGTGGGCATCCGAAGCAATAAAGTGCACCACCTGCTGCTCCAGTAAGTTCATGGCAATGCGTTGCGTGTTTTTCCCGAAATGTCCCAGCACGCTTCCCGCATTAATCTGGAGTAATCCTCCAAAGCGAATAAAATCCAGCGCTTTTTCTGGCTCGGTAAGTACGGAATTGTAGCGTTCCGGGTGCGCCACGATGGGAATATACCCATCCACCGAGAGGCGAAATAGCACATCCTCGACTCCCTCGGTGATTTGAAACATGGGGAATTCCAGCAAAACATATTGTCCCCAACCGCCCAGTGTGCTAACGCGGTGGTTACGGACGGTTTCGTCCAGGTAGTGGTGATAGAAAATTTCTGAACCGGAATAGATGTTAACCCGAATATCCTGTGCCAGTACCTCTTCCCGAAGTGTGGTGAGTTTATTGAAATAATCATCTTCCTGTTCCCGGGGAATGTATTCGTTGAAATGGGAAGTGGCAAACACATCGGTAATGCCCTGTTCCTGTGCCTGACGCAACATCTCCAGGGATTCGTCGAAGGACTGCGGACCATCATCAAATTCCGGGATGAGATGGTTATGTATGTCAATCATCTGCAACACCGTTGCTATCCTCACAAAAATCCATCCTGCCGATGTGATTATCATAGCTGCGTCTGGAACATCGGATTTTAAAATATTATTGGATATTTCCTCTGGAAGCAAATGGTAAATAAGAAAATCCGGGGATTACGGAAGGTTCCTGTGAAAGGAATGCAGATTTCCTGGTAAAAGAGCAAAACCAAAATTTCCGGAAGGACTTACCCGAAGTCCCGATGCATGGCCACTCAACCGGGTTTGAGGGGTGGAATGGTTTCGAGCCGGGGGAAGAGGGGGATGTCTTTTAACCCATTTGCCTGCACCAAACGGCGAAAGATTTCCTGATATTCGTCGCGAATCATTCCTTCTGCCTGCCAAAGCACTTCTGCCCGGGAATTAATCAGGTAAGCGGCGGGTACGGAGTAAAAATCGAAATAACGGGAAAGCTGAAATTCCGGATAATCCACCGCTACGGGAATCTCCAACTCCATCTCCTGGCAGTAAGCACGGGCGCTTTCCTGGTAATCCTGGGAAACAAGAAGGAGATACGTTCCCTTTGTGGGCTGCTTCTGGTAAAACCAGTTCAAATAGGGAATCACGAAATGGCAGGAGGGGCAGGATTGTTTGTAGAATATCAGCAGGTTTTCCGGATGTTTCCGGAAAACCTGCCGGGTGAATCGTCTGCCGTCCAGAAACGGAAGATCGAAATCTATGGAAATGGTCTCAATTTTCTTCATTGATGGGGGACCTTCTGGTATTTGGGGCTTTTATTCTTCGGTGAGCCGGGCGAGGAAATGCCACAGCAGGCGCACACCGAAGCCGGTAGCACCGGCGGGCCGATAGGTTTTTTCCGGCATTGCCCAGGCGGTACCTGCAATATCCAGATGCGTCCAGGGTGTTTTTTCCACAAATGTTTTCAGGAACATGGCGGCGGTAATGACCCCCGCTTCGGGTTTGGTGGCAATATTACGCACATCGGCGATTTTGCTTTTCAGGAGTTCTTTGTAGTCGTCCCACAGCGGTAATTGCCAGATACGCTCGCCGGAGATGTTTGCCGCTTCTTCCAGCAGGTCCAGAAGCTCCTCGCTGGTGGTGAGTGCTGCTGCCGAGAGGTGACCCAGCGCCACAATCGCGGCACCGGTAAGCGTCGCCAGGTCGATGAGATAGTCCGGCTGATAATTTTTCTCCACGTAACTCAGGGCATCGGCCAGAATCAACCGCCCTTCGGCGTCGGTGTTGATGATTTCGATGGTCTTGCCGGAGTAGCTTTTCACAATGTCGCCGGGTCGGGTGGCTTTACCGGAGGGCATATTTTCCACCAGCGGCAAAGCTGCGACCACATTCACGGGGAGCTGCGTTTCGCTCACCGCTTTGAGTGCTCCCAGCACGGCGGCTGCCCCGCACATGTCGTATTTCATCTCTTCCATATTTTTGGATGGTTTGATGGAAATTCCACCGGTATCGAAGGTGACTCCTTTCCCTACCAATCCCACCGTTTTTTGCGCCTGGGGGTGGGAGTAGCTGGCAATTACCAGATAAGGAGGATTCTCGCTTCCCCGGGCGACAGCCATTAAGGCATTGAGTCCCCGGGCTTCCAGTGCCGTTTCATCCAGAACTTCCAGATCCCAGTTGTATTCCCCGGCCAGATGACGGGCTTCTTCCATAATTTTCTCCGGGTTCATCAGATTTGCCGGATAATCTCCCAGCCGCCGGGTAAAGTTTACGCTTTCTCCCAGAATAAGTCCCTGCCGCACCAGCGGTTCCAGATCCTGCGTGGTGGAGAGCAACACGTCCACACGCTGCACTTCTGGAGGTTCCTCTTCGTGGTGGGTAATGAAATCTTTCACCCGAAAAGCGGCGGTGCACAGTGCTGCCACAACTTCCGGTAAAAAGTCGCGGAAGTCGTGCGGTACGGGATAATCTTTTCCCCAGAAAATGGCCAGATGACTCAGTTTCAATTCCCGGGCAACGGCAATGGCTTTCCCCCACACCTGGCGAGCTTTCTCCAGGTCCCATTCATTGATTTTTCCCGCACCCACCAGTACCAGCAATGGCCAATTGGGGTGCCGGGTGTAAATAAAACGGGTCTGGTTCAGTTTTGCTTCAAATTTGGGCTTGACTAAAATATTGGAAAATGAAGGGGCAAAATGTTTTTCCAGAAACGTTAATTCTTCGGGGAGTGTGGTGTTGTCGGTAAAAAAAGGCACGACCAGTAAGGGAGAAGAAAACTCTTCGAAACGCTCGGTACGGAGTTGAACATCCAGCGACATAGAAACCTCGGATTTATGGGTGAAAGATGGGATTTCTTGAAGAATATTTAAACATTACGTGTTTGCAAGGAATTGAGTACACCCCTGCGGAGGTGCTTCGGAAATTCTTTATCTGGTGAAAACGCTCGCAAGAATTTCCCGGGACGGGAAAATGCATTCGAAATCAATCGATTATTTGGGTTGCCAGGCGAACAGCGGTCCCCGGAATAGCTGGTCGTTACGCCGTTTCTCAATCAGTTCCTGTTTGTAGTTTTTCCAGCTATCGGTTTCCACCAGTTTTTGAATTTTCATTACGGCATCGATTACCGCTTCGGGGCGGGGCGGACAACCGGGAATGTACACATCCACCGGGATAAAGCGATCGATTCCCTGCACCAGGGTGTAGGTATCGAAAATACCTCCGCTGGAAGCGCAGGCGCCCATGGCGATGCACCATTTGGGTTCCGGCATCTGGTCCCAGATTCGTTTCAGAATGGGCAGTTCTTTTATGGAAACCCGACCGGCAACAATCATCAAATCGCTCTGGCGGGGAGTAAAGCGAATGGCTTCGGCACCAAAGCGTGCCATATCGAAACGTGATGCCAGGGTAGCCATGAACTCAATGGCGCAACAAGCTGTGCCAAAGGGCATCGGCCACAGGGAATTTTTCCTAGCCCAGTTGAGCAATTTATCGGTGCGTGTAGTCACAATATTTTTAACCCGATCTTCACCCGCCATGTTGTCCTCCTGCATTTCTTTGTGCGTACCACTCCCTAACCGGAGGGAGTCGTTTTCCAAAAATAAAATAGTTTCCGGAAAAATAAAATAGTTTTTTTAAGAAAATCCTCACAAAACGCTTTTGAGTAATTAAACCGGTTTTAATAAACCACAAAGACCTTTGAATGAAAAATGTCCACGGGATGCTGTGCATAAAATGTAAAATTGGAATTTGTGATTTGGAATTTGCGATTTTGTAGCACGCCTCTCCCGAGGCGTTATGCTGCGAAGCAGCATTTATTAACCACGAATAACACGAATTAGCACGAATTAAAAATATAGATTTAATTCAATTGGGAAAGAACCTGCCAACTCATTTGTATTTTGGGATTTATTAGTTGGAATTTCAATGTGATCGTTGCGCTCGTTGCGGACGCTGCGGTTATTTTTTAGAACCGCAAAGCGCGCTAAGAATTCGCAATGTGCGCAAAGAAAAAAATTAAGATAATATAATGTCTGGTTTTGCCTTCTTTATGTTTTTTTACCTCGGTGTAAAGCTTAAAGTTTTATTTTAAAACAAAATTTTCTGACCTACAATTGCGCTCTTAGCGCTTCCTTTGCGTCTCCCAATAGGATCTCCCAAAGGAGTCTCCGAAGGAGTCTCCTAAGGAGTCCATTGGACCTATGGACCTATGGAACTTTGGACATTACCGCCAATAATTAGTCTTTGACGTAACATGATTTGCTCCTTTTTTTTTACTGGCAATATTTATTAATTTGCCAATGCCTGTTGTTATAAGTTGTTTGTTTAGAAAGCCCGGATGCTGTTTTTTTAATAATCCAGGCTTTTATTCACCGAAATTTTAAATTAAAACAAGCATAAGCATCACCACCTTTCTTAACAATAAGTTTTAATTTCTAATTAATTTTGTTATAATTGCATTATGGTTTTTTTCACCTACTGCAATAGCAATTTTTCCTTTTACATTCATACTATAAAATGTTCCATTAAAAAAATCCGGGTGGATCCACCAACTTATTCCATTAAAATGCGCTAATAAACCAAACGCTCCTGCTATATATATATTATTAATCTGGTTACCACATATTTTGTTTATAAAATAACTTGGCAGATTTTTATATAAATGAAAATTATAATTTTTATTTATTTTTATTACGCCATCACCACACACAAAAATATTAAAAGAATCGTGAAACCAAACGGAATAAGAATCTCTGTCATAATATGGCCATGGAAATTGAGACACACTATTATCTGAATTTATTTGAATTATTTTGCTATGTTTACCACTAAATATTTCCGCTGCAGTGCAAAGTATAAATGTATCTCCTGTTTTTAAATCGGCAATTCCCCAAATATCTGTTATTGGTAATTCCGTCCCGCTATAAATCTGCCGCCAACCCCTGCTGTTGTAGTGAACAATCAGACCTTCATTTCCAACTCCATATATATTAATTTCAGAAATGCCCCACAATTTTTCTACAGTTTGAAATGTGTTTATATCTCTTCGATATACTAATCGAGCATAATTCTCGTTTATATTCCATTTATAAATACTACCTGCCGCAAACCAAAAGTTTTTTCCATCAAATGTTAATAAACCTCTAATGGTTTGAATAGCATTGTTATTTTCTTTATAAATTCGCCTCAATTCCCACTTACTCCCATCCCAATGCACCGCATTATACGGCAGCCAGGGCTGGGAACTATCGCTGTAAATTTCCCCCACTGCCCAGATGTCGTTCTCATTAATAATTGCCACATCATACAAAACTCCGCTGCCATAGGGGCTGGGAAACTCCACCACCTCCCACTGAAAATCGTGGCTGGTGGTATCCATGGTGGTAATCTGCATCTCCTGCGCTTTATGCCACTCTCCTCGTCCATCCTGTAAAAATAAAGCATAATTGTAGGTGTGTGCCGGTGAAAGGGTGCTGTCGTACACCACGGTATCTTTTTTTATTTCCGCACTCCGGAAAATAACTTTATTGCCCCGTTTAATTTGTACTCCGCAATTTGCCTCATGGGTTTGCAATTTCAGCCAGGCCTCGGTAACCCCTACGTATTCGGCACGTAAGGTTACATTTGTCCGTTTTACGGAAACCATTTCCTTTTCGCAGACCAGGAATAAGGGCATAAGGGACATAAGGACATAAAAAACAGAGCGGCGGTTCATGGTAGAAATCTCCTTCCGGTGTGTAGTTGGTTTTTATGATGGGGAAATGTTTTTGGCGTAAGTTCGATGTTTTCAAAGAGAGCATTATGGGAATGAAAAATGAAAAATGGAAAAAGAGAAAAGAGAAAAGAGAAAAGAGAAAAGAGTAAAGAGTAAAGAGTAAAGAGTAAAGAGTAAAGAGGGAGTATGGGATAGGGACTGAGGGAATTTGGTTTTTTCCCAGAATTTTGGTTGAGATACCGGGATTTTTGGTATATTTGCTCGAACATAGTCTAATACCAGCGTAAAATCGCCTTTTTGTCTTTCCCTCATCCATGATATTTTTTGGAATTCCTATAAACAATCTAAAAATTATTTTCAAAAATGCAAGGGAAATTTTTGCAATTACTGAACCACAGAGGACACAGAAGGCACAGAGAAAGCATAGGGCATATATGGTCTATTGGGGAAATGAGGGAAATAATAGGGATAATTAGAAAGGATATTTTTGCCTAGATATTCCGGATAATCAATATAGAATCTCTGGATTAGAGAGATTTGCCCACGAATTACACGAATAAACACGAATAAAAAATAATTGTTTCCTGGAAATTGTAATTTGAAATTGAGTGTTTGGAATTTGAGTTTTGTGATTTGGAATTTGTTTTTTGGGAATTTTGGATTTGTAATTTTAGAATAGCATCTAAAGTTGCATTATCTTGCTACGAAGAAGAAACATTCCATGCAATTCAGAAGAGATTCTTCGCTCCGCTGGTGCTTCGCTTAGAATGACAGGGAGGAGAAGTGTTCCTGTCATTCTGAACCCGAGCCGCAGGTGAGGGTGATGAATCTCACTCAGAGGGTGTAGGACGTTAGAGATTCTTCGTCATCCTGCGTTGCAGGACTCCTCAAAATGATAGGAAGGAGGTGCCATATATCGGTTCCTCTGCCTTTGGTGAAAGCTGAAGCATCTCACACGCTGCAAAAAGGGATTCTTCGCTGCGCTCAGAAAGAAAAGATTGGTTCGCCTCCGGAGAACCGGGCTGCACAGGTTATCCAATTCATTCGCCTCACCAAAATCATTAACCACGAATCACACGAATAAGCACGAATAAAAACAAATACATAATTAAATTATAAAAGAATCTGTTAAATCATTTGAAATTTGGAATTTGAGGCTTGTTTTTTGAGATTTGGAATTTGAGTTACTACCACCTTTTCGTATATTTTAATCATGAAACGTTTCAATCGCACCGTCTGGGGATGGGTATTGTACGATTGGGCCAATTCCGCCTTTGCCACCACCATTATGGCCGCCATCCTGCCCACTTTTTACAGCACCGTTGCCGCCGCACAGCTTCCTCCCCATGTCGCCTCCAGCTATTGGGGATTTACCAACACCATCGCCATGCTGATTATTGCCCTCACCGCTCCTATTCTGGGAGCCATTTCCGATTATTTAAATGCTAAAAAACGATTTCTGGCGGCGTTTGTGGCAGTGGGGGTAGTGGGTACCGCCTTCCTGGCCACCATTCATTCCGGTGAGTGGCTTAAAGCCTCGCTTCTGTACATTGTAGGACGGACGGGGTTTGCCAGCGCCAACATTTTTTACGATGCCCTACTGCCGCACATTGCTCCGCGCCGGGAAATCGATCGCGTTTCGGCACTGGGCTATGCGGTGGGATATCTGGGTGGTGGGTTGCTGCTGGCGCTTAATTTACTGATGATTTTACAGCCCCATTGGTTTGGCTTTCCGGATTCCGAAGCGGCAGCCCGATTTTCTTTCCTCACCGTAGCGGTGTGGTGGGCAGCCTTTTCCATCCCGTTGTTCCGCTGGGTTCCCGAGCCGCTGGTTACACAGTTAAATGAGCGAAAGGTAAATCCCTTGCGCGAAGGGATGCGGCGCATCGTTGGTACGCTGCGGGAAATTCGCCGGTATCGGCAGGCGTTCCGCTTCCTCCTTGCTTTCTGGTTGTATAACGATGGAATTGGCACCATCATCGTCATGGCCGTAATTTTTGGGGTGGAAATTGGTATTGGACAACAACATCTTATTGGCGCCATTTTAATGG
>JALWDQ010000625.1:0-10489 GCA_027039625.1 Calditrichia bacterium
ATTTAATTTTAACCATCATATTTTTCCTTTTTTTAAAATAATTTTTATTTTAACATCGCCATTTAAAACCAATCATAATATGATTTTTTTTGGGAAATTCAAAAGATAATTTAACCAGTTTATTCAAAAAATTATCCAATATACATTTTACTAACCACACGTTTGCAAGTTCACAATTTTTCCAGCCCGGTTCACGGAAGCTTGCAAATAGGAAGTTTATTTTTCAGGTTCCGGTGGGGTGGCAAGGGCAATACCCAGCACGCGGCGGGCTCCGTTTTCTTTCAGCACCCGGGCACACTCATTCAGGGTAGCACCGGTGGTTACCACATCATCCACGACCACCACTGTTTTCCCGACTAAAGAAAATCGCGATTCCCAGCGAAATGCTCCCTGAACATTCTCCTGCCGCTCTGCCCGATTGAGTTTCGTTTGCGAGCGAGTATGACGAATCCGCCGCAAATGGTTAGGCAGCACCGGCACTGCACTGTGGTAAAATAATCCCCGGGCAATGAACTCACTCTGATTAAAATTTCGTTCCTTCTCGCGCCGGGGATGCAATGGCACGGGAACTACTGCCGCCACTTCTTTCTCCAGTGCTTTAATGTTTAGCATATTTTGCACATAGCCAGCAAAGCGCCGGGCCAGGGTGTTCATTTGCTGGTATTTAATATGGTGCACCAGCGCACGCACCACCGGGTTAAAGTAGAATCCCACCTGCAATCCGTCCAGATAACAGGACACCAGCCGGGAAAGGATGTTTTTCTCAATAAATTCTGACTCAACGGGAGTGAGGGTTTCCCAGCACCGGGAACAGATTAAAGGGAGCGGAGAGTCCCGGTAAATGACTCCACCGCACACCACACAGAGTGGCGGAAAACCAATTTGCAGCAATCCCTCCCTCAGAGACCGCAACCAGCTAACGACTTTTTCTTTAACTCCCGGATTGAACACCCTCCAGCCCTCTCTTCCTGCACCCCAAAACAAAAACGGTAGGGGAGATACCATCTCTTCCCTGCCGTTCAGTTTCCTGAATTATTCCTTTTAAAATTAGAAGGTCCAGCTAAAGGATAATCGAGGTTCTACCCGTTCCACAGGTTTATACTCGGTTGTGCCATCCGGTAATTCGTTTTTAACCCAGTACCAGCGGTACACCATGGAAAGCACCATAAACCGATTGATGCGATACCCCACATCCAGCAAGGCAATGGAGCGATTATCCAGGGTACGGAAATCGGTAAACGTCTCGATGCCTACTTTATCGTAATATCCCATTAAAACAATGCGGGGAATTAAATCCGGTGCTTTGGCTTCCAGATGGAGGCGACCGCTGTATTTAATGCCATTCAAGCGTTGATAATTTCCGACAAGGCGCACCTTATGAATAATATGCCCCACCAGTTCTCCAAAATATCCTTCTGTTTTAGGAGCATTTTTCAGCAGATTGATGTTGCTGTCGTAGGGATATTCGAAGGGGTCTAACTCGCGGTGTAAATCGTACATGGGGCCAAAAAAGTTGGGCTGGAACTGCTCGCCCAGGAAGCGTTTTTCGAATTTGGCCGCCAGACCAAAGATTCCGATAAAATCCGGGAAAATCAGGTTAATTCCCAGAGAATTCCCGGAACCAAAATCAACAAATTTACCATAATCCCAGTAAATGGTGGAGTACACTACGGCCAGATTCAACCAGCGCAAATCCACTCCGCCGCCGTACGCCATCAGATCTTTCTTCTCGCCGGGCGTTTCCCAGGATGGCAAATCGTGATCCAGAATGTAGGTGCCGTACACCCGCAAATTCCGGAGCACGGGCATTTCGGGATTCAAAAGGCGAATGGGACGGAAGTAAAGATTTGCTCCAATTAATTCCAGCCGGGCAAGATTATTGGTCATGGTCTCGAACCCCAACACACCCATATCCACATCCAGCGCTAGACCAATCTTACGCTTGTCGTAATTAGAAGCACTGTTGTAATTCCACATCAGGAAACCGTTTCCCAGAGAATAAGCATCCAGCGTTCCTACCCGGGCATAGAAGGGATCGTACTTGTGGCCGTACCGGACATAGCGGAACATGCGCAGCACACCGCCAACGCCCTTGTATTCATCCGTACGCAGCTTAAAACTGTTGTTATTATCCATCAGCAACTGGACAAATAAGCCTGCCCCAAACTTCCCAAATGCAATTTCGGGTGCCAGCGTAATCGTGGTGTAACTTTTCCCATCAATCCAGGTCATACCCAGACCACCTAACATGGAATTCTCATCCGGTTCCCGAAACGGATCCTGAAAATCCTGCGCTAATACGAATCCCATGGAAAGAAACACCAACAAAATCCAGACGATCGAATACCTCATGGAAAGCTCCTTTCCTGAATTATTTTCGCACGTTAACTCCTTCTTTCACTAATAACTTAAAACAAAAATTGTAAAAATCAAGATATTTTACAGGAACCAAATAAAATGTGTTCGACGTCAAATTTAAAGTTTTAGTTGGGAATTGGGAGGGAGAGGCTTATTTTTGAGCAATTTTGTACACAAAACATGACAGGTGAGATCCATGAGTTCTAAAAAGTCTTTCACAAAATCGGGCAAATCTTTTAATGGTTCCAGCGATTTTAATCCCTATATCCTGTTGTTTGGACGATTCCTCATTTCCATTATTTTTGTTGTTTCGGGAATAAAACAAATCGGAAATTTTAAAATTATGGTGTACAACCTGGAGCAGCATCATATTCCGCTGGCAGGACTGGCGCTCATGTTTGCCATTCTCATCGAAATCGGCGGTGGTGTGTCGTTATTGCTGGGATACCGGACTCGCTACATGGCTGTGGTGCTCATCGGATTTTTAATTGCCGCCAACCTGGTATTCAATATGGACTTCTCCGATGCTCTGCGCCAGATGCAGTTCATGAAAGACATGGCTATTTTAGGAGGACTCCTTTTCGTGCAGCAAATGGGCGGGGGTAAATTCTCGCTGGACTTTATTCTTTCTCGAAAAGAAAACGCATAACTTCCTTTAAACTCATATGGCGAACTCGCAACCTTTCGGGGGTCCATGTTTTAGCACAATCTCTTTTTAAACACAGACAATCCCTTTTCCATTACACCTTTTCCCCCTTTCCATCAAAACCTCATCAAAAAATTATTTTTTATGAATCTTTTCTGGATTTCCATTTTACAACACTTGTAAGAAAGCAAAAAAGGAGGCAATTACCATGCGGGTAACAAAATTGATTGGTTTCTTTTTATCGCTGTTAATTTTCATGTTTATTAGTTGTTCACATCCCAATTCCGGAAAATCTAATTTAACGCCCCACGATTCATCTCAAACCCTTCTGGGATTAAAAGAACATAACCGGGGAATTTTACCAGACACTACTGGTATTTCTTCTCAAAATTTACAAAATAGAATTACAGAAGAGCTTAATCGGGAAAGAACGGCATTTCGTTCTCGGCGAGTACTGGAAGCCGTCCAGGTTATTCAGGAAACCGGGCAGGTACTTGAAGCTCTTCAACTAAAAAACACTGCCAAAGCTCTTAAATTGTTAACTCAAGCTAAAAAGAAACTGGAACGTCTTCTGGTAAATTATCCCGAATTCAAACAACTTCCGGTCGATGCCTCGGTCGAGGTTATTAATCTGGCCAGTGGCCCGGATACCATAAAAGTGTTGCGGGAAAAAGTAAAGGAACTTGTAGATAATGGTCAACTCCAGCAAGCCCGTCGGATTCTGGATAATCTGGTGAGCGAAATCCGGATAACGACCGTGTACTTACCTATGACACCATTTCTTAATTCGCTTCGCAATGCCCGGGCTTTAATCAAAAAAGGTAAACCCGATATGGCCATGCAGGTGTTAAGCCATTCCCTTTCCACGCTGGAAATTGAGGAAAACGCCATTCCCCTTCCGGTAATCATTGCCGAAGCACTGGTACAGGGAGCTTCTACTGTTGCCGACTCTTCGCGTGACGTCGCTCTTCACATGATAAAAAATGCCAGACGTCAACTGGAAATTGCTCAACTGCTGGGATATTCAATGAACTCGAGGGAATATCAGCAACTAATAGACGATCTGCGCAGCTTGCAAGACGAATTAGAAAAAGGAGAGAAAACGGCCTCTTTATTTGAAAAATTGAAAAAGAACATCCATCTGTTTAAGAAAGGATTTTCTAAAGTTTCCTAAAATTATCAGGAAGTGCAGATGGTTTCAAATAAATTGTTTTGAAAAGAACATGAAAAAATGTTAACTGCACAAATAAAGAGGAGTCTAAAATGAGCAGGTTGAGTTATTTTTCTGCACTGGTGGTTTTCGTGCTCACCTTTAACTTGCTGTCCTTTTCCGTGAATTATGGAGCAGAAAAATCCACCCCTCTGGCCGATCGCGTCAAATCCGCTATTTTAAATTATTATCTCGAAGATTTTGCTATAACCGATATGGGAAATGGTAAAATTAAAATCGAAGGTCGGGTGCATACTCTTTACGACAAACTCCGTATTTTTTCCATAGCAGCCAGAGTTCCAGGAGTCAAAGCAATTCAAAATAACGTTGTGGTGGATACTCCTACTTTACCGGACGATATGATTGCTGTTAACATTCGAAAGGAGCTGAACGTTAACGAATCTATTTTAGAACCAGATCGGATTAAGATAAAAGTTAATAATGGAATTGTCTTTTTAAGCGGAGAGGTAAGTTTCCAGCGAGAGAAAGAAATTGCAGCGACTATCGCCAGCTGGCAAAAAGGAGTACGGGGCGTTGTCAATCAAATTCGCGTTTTGCCCCCAAAAGAAGCCATTAGCGACCAGAATTTAACCACCATCGTTCGGGAATTATTAAAACACCAATTTCCGCTGGAAAAATCCATCCATTTTACCATTAAAAATGGGGTGGTTACTCTGGAAGGAAACTGCTCTACCTTGTGGGCAAAAGAGGAGATTACAAAACAGTTATTGCGCATCCGGGGAATCCGTCAGGTAATTAATCATTTGCAGATAGTTCCTCTGGAGGAATAAATCAGTAGAAAACCCTTTTGTATTCTCCGGACTTTCTTTTCCCGGAAATGAATTAGTTACTACCAATCTGGGGTTCTTTTTAACGGAATCCCAGATTTTTTATTCTGTCCGGATTAGGGAGCCTCGAGAAACGACGGTATTTTTCATGGTATATTCCATCATTTTTAAAGATTTAAATTTTTTACAAAAAGGATTGAAACAGAAAGAGATGATTAAAAATTTTCAATTTGTGATTTTAATCTCTTTAAAATGGAATTATAATACAATCGGGAAAAGCAACCGCTGGTTCGATTTTGACATTCGGAGAATTTTGCTAAAAAGCGGCACAAAATTAATGAATATCTCGTGGATGATTTACAATTGGTAATCTGAAAATATGATTTTTGCATTTCCTGAATTGACGTAAAATCATTTAAACACAGGGAAAAACTTATGGAGAAACCAGAAGAAAAATTAGGTCTTAAAGAATTGGTGGCAATGGGAGTAGGTGGAATGGTAGGAGGAGGGATATTTTCGGTTTTGGGTCTTTCCGTTGGGATGGCTGGTCACGCTGCTCCTCTGGCATTTGCCATAGGCGGATTCATTGCTCTTTTGACGGGGTACTCTTATGCAAAACTGGGCCTGGCATTTCGCTCGGATGGGGGCAGTTTCACTTATATGGAAAAAAGCGTTAAAAACCCCAATATTGCAGCGATTGGGGGGTGGACGCTTCTGGTGGGTTATATTGGTACCATGGCCCTGTACGCCTATACGTTTGGAGTGTATGGTGCAGCCATGGCTGGATTACCGGAAGTGCAATCCCACGCCATGCAACATTTTCTGGGAAGTTTTATTTTACTTCTTTTTTTAGGAATTAATTTGTACGGCATCCGGGCAGCCGGAGAGACAGAAGTGCTTATTGTGATTACCAAAGTGATTATTCTGTTGCTCTTCACGGGAATTGGAATCTTTTTTGTAAAACAGCGAAATATGTTTCCCATTTTCGATAAACCCATTGGAGGAGTTCTGATGGGCGCGGCTTTGATTTTCGTCGCCTACGAAGGGTTTGAATTAATCCCCAACACGGTAAATGAAATGAAAAATCCTATTCGAGATTTACCCCGCAGTTTGATGATTTCTATTATTGTGACCCTGACCATTTATATCATGGTGGCAATCGTCGCGATTGGAAATTTAACCCCCCATCTGATTGCTAAAGCCAAAGAGTATGCCCTGGCAGAAGCTGCTCGCCCGTTTCTGGGCCAGGCTGGTTTTACCCTCATCGGATTGGGAGCATTGCTCTCCACCGCCTCTGCCATCAACGCCACTTTATTCGGAACTTCTCGCCTCGCCATGGTGATGGCACAGGAGAGAAACCTCCCTAAAATTTTCTCCTTCCGGGAACGGACTCGAAACATTCCCTGGGCCAGTTTGGTCATCCTCACAACCATTACCCTCCTGTTTGTAAATCTGGCCAATCTGACCCTCATCTCTTCTTTTGCCAGTTCAACTTTTTTACTCATTTTCGTTTTTATCAATTATTCAGCATTACGGCTCAACAAACAGATAGGCAGTAAACCAATCTGGCCTTTGCTGGGAATACTATTCAGCCTGGCCTCCTGGCTTACCCTCATTATTTTTCTAGCTCAGAAAAACAGAGAGGGACTTTACTGGATTGGTGCCTTCTATCTGGCTATTGTGGTAGCAGAATTTATGTTTAGCGAACGCCGAAGTATTTACATATTTCGCAAAAAACCCCTCTGGAAGAAACGCCTTGAACAAAATAAATGATTTCGATGAATGCAATCGATGAACTAAATCCGGAAATAACCCTAAAAAATCGGAACAAATGTAAAAGGTGCTAATCGGGGGAGTGCTTGCCAGTATTTAAAATTGAGCATTTTTTATGGGGAATAACACCGATTCCCAGGAACATTCCTTTTTCAAGGAAGATGCAGTCCCGTTGGCGAGTAACAAATGATTATTCCCCTTAATTCCCCCTGCATTTTAACCGATAATAACGTTAGCAAAAGAATAAGGATGTTGAGATGAGTGACAAAAAGGATTTTGTCCCTTTCCTGACGGAACCCCATCAGTTTATGAAACGCACGGATCCGTCTGCAAGGCGTCGTAAAATTTTGAAAACCACGGAAGATAAACTTCCTCGCCATATCCAGATGATGAAATGGGACGAAATAAACGAAGAGAAACCGGATGTTCAGATTATCGAAAATAACGGTCGGGTGGAAGCCATTCAGGTTACCTGTAAATGCGGCGGATCGGTATTATTAGAATTCGATTACAGCGAACCGGAAAAAACATTGAACTAATCCCTCTTTTACTATACTTTTCGGGTAAATCAGTTCACCCCGGGCTATTTTTTCTTGACTTTTTTCTTCAGGGAGCATATATTAACCGTTAGATTTAACTAAATGGTTAAACACAACGGTTAACACGGAAATATCCCATGACGGATTCCTCCGTTTCCACAGAAGAGAAAATTTTACAGGCTGCCACCCGGGAATTTCTGGAAAAAGGTCGCCAGGGTGCTCGCATGGCAGAAATCGCCCGAAAAGCGGGAATCAACAAAGCGCTGCTGCACTATTACTTCCGCTCCAAAGACCGGCTTTATCTGGAAGTGTTTCGCCGCCAAATCCACCGCTTCTTTGAAGACATTTTCGACGCGCTGCCTCAAACCGCAGATATTCAGGAATTTACCCGGCAACTTATCGCCCTTTATATCGAAAAATTGTACCACAACAAACAGATTATTCAATTTATTATCTGGGAACTGGGTCGGGGCGGTCAGGAACTGCAACCGTTGTTTCGGGAAGCTCTGGGGAAAAAACAACGGCACCGATTGGAATTTTTACAGAATAAATTTCGGCAGGCAATGGAACGGGGGGAAATTGCCCAATGCAACGTTCAGCACCTGCTTTTAACCCTTATCGGTGCTTCACTCTACCCATTTATTGCCCGCAAACTGATTGGGGGCATTTTCCCGGAGATTGAAGTTTTCTCCCCCGAATTTGTAGAGCGCCGCAAAGAAGAAGTGTTTCGAATTGTCTGGTACGGGCTAAATCCCCGAAATTAAGGAGGTACCATGAGACCGTTATTCATAGTGGGAATCGTTTTTCTTTTCTGGTGGGGAGCAATAAATGCTGGTGAATCGTCTGCGCCCCTTACCCTCAACCAGGCGATAAACATCCTCCAGCAGCAAAACCTTACCCTGCAACAACAGGAGGTGCGGCTTAAACAAAGCGCTTTGAAAGTGGCAGAAAGCAAGACCCACCTTTACCCCACATTAAACCTTCAGGGGCAGTATAATTACGTTTCGGAATTGGCTTCCATGAATATTCAGTTCCCTTTTCCGGGAGTCCCGGGAATACATCTCCAGGCCGGTACTCATAACCAGTACGATATTATGGCGCTCATCGAGCAACCACTGTTTACAGGATTTCGTTTAACCAGCAGTGTGAAGTTAACCCGGGCAAATTTGCAGCAGCTTCGGGCGCAAAAGAATCAGGTAACCAACCGGCTGTATTTTCAGGTGCACCGATTGTTCCATCTACTACAGCTCAATACTTTGCAAACCAGAGCGGTGCATGCCAGCATGAAGCGAGTGAAGAAGAATCTGGAAATGGTGCGCAATTTTTACCAGGCCGGGCAGGCCACCCGCTACGACACCATGCGCGTGGCGAACCGTCTCCTTTCACTGCAAACAGCCCTTACCCGCCTGAAGCATCAGAAAGAAGTCCTTCGCACCCGTCTGGAACTGCTACTGAACTATTCCCCCATCGATTCCGTACACATGGTAAGCGAAAAAGAAATTTCGCTCCAGCTCCAGCCCCGCAGCCATTACCTGCAAATGGCGCTTTCCCGGCGTCCGGAACTTCAGCAAATTCAATTTCAACAAACAGCTGCCAGGTACCAGCGCAAAATTGCTCTTTCACAGTATTATCCCCAGGTGTTTGCTTTTGCCTCCTACCACTACGCCCGCCCCGGGGTGAACTTCTTCCAGCGGGAATGGATGGATTACTACACCGTGGGTGTGAACCTCAAATGGAACATCTGGAACTGGGGACGCACCCGCAAGCAGGTGCAGCAAACCTCACTAACGCTGGATTTGTTAAATCTGGAATACAACAAAATAAAGAACGATATTGAGCAGGAAATTGCCGAAATCTACCAGTACCTTCAAAACGACCTGGAACAGATTGAGCTAAAGAAGCAATTGCTGGAACAGGAGAAAGAGCGCTACCGGGTTACCCGGGAAAAATATCGTCAGGGGATTGCCACTCTGGTGGATTTAAGCGATGCCGAAGCCGCTTTAACCACCGCCGATTTACAAATCCGCCAGGCGTTTATCAGTCTGCTCATTCACCAGGCGCAAATGAAAATGGCAATGGGGGAGTTCCTGCCGCAATAATAACTCCTTAATGGAGAAAAAGTAATCGGAGATTCCACGGTGAGTAATGGAGAAGCAAGGATTTTCGTACCAGGGCACATTTTACGGAAACACCCGAAAGGCAAAGTTGAAAGAGAATTTTAATGAAGGTGCCCGTCGGGCAAACATAAATTAAAGAAGTAAGGTTGGGGAAGTTTCAGGATTTAGTTTAAAATGGTTACCGGAAGAGTCTTCTTCTTGCTAAGGCGGGGGATTCTTCATCCCGATGAAGCAGGAGATTCTTCGTTTTGCTCCCGCAGAAGATTCTTCGCCCCGCCTACGGCGGGGCTCAGAATGACAGATTGAGATAATTGTTTGCGCAATCGGTTTAAGGTTTAAACACAAAGGAATAGATTATGGCAGGCATCCGTTATCTGGTTCACACAGGAAAAAAATCGATGTTCACCTCCTCTGCTCTGCTTCCCGGACAGGGTGGCAAATGGCAAACCCGGGGAATGGTTCTGTTACTTCTTTTGTTGCTGCTGGTGGTGACGGGCTGCCATCCCGGAGCGGGGGAAAACACTTACACCGGGGTAGTGGAGGCAACCACCGTTCAGGTTCCCGCCCTTACCGGAGGGAAAATTCTGCAGCTTCTGGTGGATACCGGACAGTCCGTAGAAAAAGAACAGGTTCTGGCCCAAACCGACACCACTGAGCTTGTGTACCAACTGGAGCAGCTTCGGGCGGGATTAGAAAAGGTGCGTGCCAGCCGGGAACTGGCACAAACGCACCTCCGAAAAGCGCAAAACGATGTGGAATATCTGCGGGAGAAGCATCATCGCTTCCAGGAATTGTACCGAAAAAACAGCATTCCCGAGCAGACGCTGGACGATATCGAGAATCGGTTTCAGGCTGCGGAAATTGCCCTGCAGGCAGCACGCCAGCAGTTCCAGCAAATTGATGCCGAAAAGAAACAACTGGAAGCCCGGCTGAAAACCCTCCGAAAAAAAATCCGTGATGCCACCGTGCGCTCTCCCCTTTCGGGAATCGTTTCGGCAAAGTATTACGAAGAAGGCGAAGTGGTTCCCCCGGGGCATCCGGTGGTGGAAGTGATGCAC
>JALWDQ010000626.1:0-1019 GCA_027039625.1 Calditrichia bacterium
AGGGAGGTCGGTCGCGCCGAATCAGCAGCACCTCTACACCCGCTTCCCCCAGTCGAAAAATCGGCATATCCACCGTTACCATGGGTCGGGGATATTTGTAGGTAAATGCCATTTTCTCACCTGTTTTAGTCGATAAAAATAAAACGGGTTTCCCGATCGCGCCATATCTGAACCACAAAGCGGGTTTTAGCGCGGTTCCGGGGATTTTGAAAAAACTTACGAGCTGTGGAAAGATCGGAAATTTCTGTATCATCAATTTTTTGAATAATGTCCCCAATGTGCAATCCGGCAATTCCTGCCGGGGAAGCCCGATCCACCTGGTACACGTACACGCCGGGGAAGTTCAGGGGCAAATTCTCCTGGTGCAGGATATCCCGGGTCAGAGCGCGCAGCTCCACTCCCACTTCGGGTACAGTCAGCTTCGGTGCCACCCCAATGGCCAGGGGAGCCGGTTCCAGCATAACTTTTTTATGAAGAATTTTTCCGGAACGGAAAATTTTCAGCTCCACCGCACTGCCGGGCGGAAGGGCGTGGATCATCTCCCGCATCTGCGCCGTCTCCTCGTCCTTCTGCACCCGAAGCGGCTGGTGGTTTACCGCCAGAATCACATCCCCTTCCTGCAAGCCCGCCTTTTCGGCAGGAGAATTCGGATACACCCGATTCACCACCACTCCACCTTCGGCGGGAACCTGCCAGTATTCACGCAATTCGGGGGTTAACCCCTGCATGCGAATTCCCAACCAGGGTTTTTGAGGGGTCTGATTCTCCCGTACTCTGGGCGGATTTTGAATTAAATCTACAAACCACTCCGCCGGAGCAATTTCCAGAAAGCTGGTTCGGAACTCTTCGAAATCCTCGGGAGTGCGAAAGCGAAAATGGGGTTGGGATTGAATGGTAATTCCCACCGCTTCCCCCCGCGCATTTATCACCAGGCCACAGGCGCTCAATACCACCGAAGTTTCTTTTACCAGATATTTCAAACGGGGGAAATCCACCACCGCGTGCACCACCAGCGGTGT
>JALWDQ010000627.1:0-3308 GCA_027039625.1 Calditrichia bacterium
AAGTGATTGAAATAGAAGGGGCACGAGTACACAACCTGAAGAACATCAGTCTGGAGATTCCCCGTGGAGAGCTGGTGGTGATTTGCGGGCCCAGCGGTTCGGGGAAGTCCAGTCTGGCCTTCGATACCCTGTACGCCGAGGGGCAGCGCCGTTATGTGGAATCGCTTTCGGCATACGCCCGCCAGTTTCTGAAAAAGATGCCCCGCCCGGATGTCCAATCCATCCGCGGAATTTGCCCCGCCATTGCCATTCAGCAAAAAGCTCCTTCCGGTAACCCGCGCTCCACCGTGGGCACCGTGACCGAAATCTATGATTACCTGCGCCTGCTCTATGCCCGCATCGGGGAGGTGTTCTGCATGAACTGTGGCGCCCCGGTGAAAAAAGAACAGCCGGAAGATGTATTTCGCACCATCGAAACGCTACCGGAAGGCACGCGCTTTTACATTGCCTTTACCCTCTCCGCCGCCGAGCTGGAACATCCGGAAAAGATTCCCCGCTTTCTGGAGCAGGAGGGTTTTCTGCGGGTGTGGCAGCAGGGGAATATTTACGATGTGCGCCGCGACACCATCGATTTCACCCTGCCCCAGACCTACGTGGTGGTTTCCCGCGCGGTCAAACGCCAGCCTCTGGATCGAACACGACTCATGGAAGCGATCGAAACCGCCTACCGTGCGGGCGAAGAAAGCATGACCCTGATTCTGGAAGATGGAACGCCGTACACCTTTCGGCAGGATTTTGTGTGCAAACACTGCGGCACCCGCATGCTGGAGCCGGAACCCCGGCTTTTTTCTTTCAACAATCCCTTTGGTGCCTGTCCCGGGTGTCAGGGTTTCGGGGATATGATGGACATCGATTTGCACAAAGTCATTCCCGATGCTACCTGGAGTTTACGGGAAGGTGCCATCGCGCCCTGGAACACCCCGGCGTACAGCCATTTACTGGCACGCCTCTCTTATTTCGCCAGCCGGCATGGCATTCCCATGGACGTCCCCTGGGAGAAACTAACGCCGGAGCAACAACAGCTTATTATTGAAGGCACTCCCGATTTTCCCGGCATTCGGGGATTCTTTCGCTGGCTGGAAACGAAAAAATACAAAGTGCATGTGCGCGTGCTTATCAGTCGCTACCGCAGCTATTTTACCTGCACCCGGTGCAGAGGCCGCCGGTTACGTCCGGAAGCGCTGGCGGTAAAAATTGCCGGGAAGGATATCTCCGAACTGGTTCGCATGAACATCCGGGAACTGTATCGCTTCTTCAAAAATCTTACCTTGACTCCTTACCAGGAAGAAATTGCGGCTCAACTGCTGAAGGAAATTCGCACCCGCCTGAAATATCTGGTGGATGTGGGTCTGGATTATCTACACCTGGATCGGCGGGCAAACACCCTGAGCGGCGGGGAATTCCAGCGCATCAATCTTTCCACAGCGCTGGGATCGGCTCTTACCGGCACCCTCTATGTGCTGGATGAACCGACTATTGGCCTGCATCCCCGGGACACGCACCGGCTCATCCGCATCCTGAAGAGCCTGGTGCGCGCTGGAAATACGGTGCTAGTGGTGGAACACGATGCCGATGTCATCCGCGAAGCCGGATACATTGTCGAAATGGGACCAGCCGCCGGGGAATACGGGGGTGAGGTGGTTTTCCGGGGCACGCAGCATCAGTTCCTGGAGAACCCCCACAGCGTAACCGCGCAGTATTTACGGAACTTGCACGCTTCTTCCCTGCCCGCCAAACGGCGCCGCCCCGGGGGACGTAACCTGACCATCCTGGGCGCCCGGGAACACAATCTGAAAAACATCGATGTCACCATCCCGCTGAACATGCTGGTGTGTGTGACCGGGGTTTCCGGTTCCGGGAAGAGTACCCTGGTGGAAGAAGTGCTCTATCGTGGCTATTTGTCCCGAACCGGGAACTACCAGGGGCGGGTAGGTGCCCATCGCGAGATTAAGGGGCTGGACTATTTGAAAGGGGTGGAATTGGTGGATCAATCTCCCATTGGGCGAACACCGCGCAGCAATCCCGTTACCTACATCAAAGCGTTCGATGAGATTCGGAAAATTCTGGCAGCTGCACCGGTTGCTCGCGCTCACGGCTACACACCCGGCCACTTCTCATTCAATGTGCCCGGCGGGCGCTGCGAAGTGTGCCAGGGAGATGGTATGATTAAAGTAGAAATGCTGTTCATGGCCGATGTGTACATTCAGTGCGAAGCCTGCCAGGGGAAGCGCTTTAAATCGGAAATACTTCAGGTGCGGTACCACGGAAAAAACGTTGACGATATTTTACAGATGAGCGTGGATGAAGCAGTGCAGTTCTTTGCCGATCGCCCCTCCCTGGTGCGCAAATTAAAAACCCTTCAGGAAGTGGGATTGGGATATTTGCGATTGGGACAACCGGCCACCACCCTTTCCGGCGGGGAAGCCCAGCGCATCAAATTGGCCGCGCACCTCAGTAAAAGGACTCACCGCAACGTCCTTTTTATTTTCGATGAACCGACCACCGGACTGCATTTCAGCGACATCCAGAAATTGCTGCAGGCGTTCGACACCCTCATCCAGCGCGGTGCTTCCATTCTGGTCATTGAGCACAATCTGGAGGTAATTTCCCATGCAGACTGGATTATTGATCTGGGCCCGGAAGGCGGAGACCGGGGTGGAGAAATCGTCGCCCAGGGCACTCCGGAACAGATCATGGAAAACCCCCATTCCCACACGGGTAAATTTCTGAAAGCCAATATGGTGCCGGTATCCAGAATAAAAAAGTCAGTGTTGTTGCGATAGGTCGGGTTACCTGCAAATAAATAATTGTACAGGTGAGCACTCCGCTTCAAATCCTTCCAGGCGTGATGATAGACCGATTACAATTTTTTACCCCGCCTTTGGCGATGGTTCAGGATGGCTGTGTTGGCTTATTTCTCTGTCAATGGATGGGCAACGCCAGCGAAGCGAAGAATCTCTATTGATTTTATTTAACCGCAAGGTGCGCAACGGAAGCGCGAAGAGCGCTAAGATTTTTGAATTTCCAAATGCAAAAATTTAACCGCAGCGGGCGCAACGTACGCAACGAAAAATATTACAGTACATTTTAACCATATCGTGAAATGTTCCCTGCCAGAAAATACGAAGGATTCCATATATTTAGGGGAAGGTAAAACACCTAAACACCCGTCCCGACAGGGACGGCCTGCACCTAGACCACAAATTCATTTGTGGGAATGAATGCCCCCACCCAAATTTACCCGTCCCGGATGGGACGGGGTGAACGGGATTTTTCTTTTTTGGATGCGAAGATTAATTAAAACCACA
>JALWDQ010000628.1:0-3305 GCA_027039625.1 Calditrichia bacterium
CAAGCTACAATTCAATAATTTTCTAATAAAAAGGTTAAAGGAGCTAATGTTTATGACTGAACATTATCAGCCGTTTTAACATTTAAATATTGCAATTTTCAAGTAAAATATTAAATTAATTGTAGCATTAAAAAGAATAGGTATAAAACATGATTTCTGAAAAAGACCGGAAAATAATATTAAAATTAGCCCAAAAATACAGGGTGAAACGTGTGATTCTATTTGGCTCTGCAATTCAAGAAAAAGGAAAAAGTAATGATATTGATTTAGCTGTTGAAGGTATTCCGGATAAGTTGTTTTTTAAATTTTATAGTGAATTAATTTTCAGCCTTTCCAGACCGGTAGATTTAGTTGATTTAAACAAAAGAAGCAAATTCTCTGATATCGTAATTTCGGAAGGCATTCAAATATATAGTTCACCTTAAGAATAAAATAGAAACACGAAGTGTATTAGGTGCTTGATAGAAAGCGATGATTTGATTCATTCAACCCTTCTTCCTCTCTAAAAGCAAGTTCGTTTACCTCGTAATAATGAGAGAAGCATTCCGGATAGTCCGGGTGGTTTTCCCCTGAAAGGTCACCCGGTAAAAGTACACACCCGAGGCGATCCCGTTCGAAGAAATGGGGATTTCCTTCTCCCCGGCAGTGGAGAAAGTCCGGGTGCGTTCCAGCACGTGTTGTCCCAGCGTGTTGAAAAGTTCCACCGTCACTTTTCCGCTGGCAGGAATGCGAAAGCGGATACGCGTCTCGCCGTTAAAGGGATTGGGGTAATTCCCCAGCAACTGAAAAGACGCTGGCCGCAATTGCTGCTGCTGTTCCAGAGTGGTTGGTGGGAGATACTGGAAAAATTCCAGCACCCGTCCCATCAAAGCGACCCGCTCGCTGTCCCGATAAATGGTCTCGAAAGGAAATCCCAGATATACCAGACGACCCGGAGCGCTTCCATCGGGAAACGTGCCTTTGTAAAAAATTCCGGCGCCGTAACCGTTGGTGTACCGCAGTCCGATGCTGGAACCTTCGTTGCCCTGAATAATGTCCGGATAACCCACTTTGTAAATCCCGTGCGTCCCGTTGTCAAAATGAAGGGTGAGATCCACAAACGGGGTTCCTGCTTCTCCTATCACTTTATAGGAAAAAGAATTATCCGCCACATAATGCGCTTTCAGGTAATGCTGAAAAAAATCCTGATCGTAGGTGGTTCCCTTCTCCACCAAATCCCAGCCCACTTCCGAACCGCTTACAAATAACTTCCCTCCCTGTTTCAGGTACTCCATCACAATGTGCTGTTCTTCTTTGTTAAATGTACCGTCGTGGGTGCTCTCGTCCCCCA
This sequence comes from Calditrichia bacterium, assembly GCA_027039625.1. Classification (GTDB taxonomy): domain Bacteria; phylum Calditrichota; class Calditrichia; order RBG-13-44-9; family RBG-13-44-9; genus JALXCH01. The sequence goes on from JALWDQ010000628.1 coordinate 1,331, forward strand.
GAATCCAGAATACCGCATCGTAGTTATTCAGGGAAATTTTGCCCTCGATAACGGCGTCGTTATCCACGGTGGAGAAAGGGATACCGTAGGCGTACAGGGCGTTCCCCACGGTTACGGCAAAGGAATGATAAATGTGGGGCCATTTACCGTAACTGGCGGTGGTGCGGTCGAAACCATCCACAATCAGCACCGGGGGATGGTTATTATTACGATACACTCCGTACACATCCGAGGGTTTGCTTTCGGGATGTCCCGGCTCCGAAGACACGCTGACCAGTTTAAAATAGCGGCGTTCTCCTTCGGGAACCACCAGAGAGAAGGAATGGTAGTCGTCGGGGAGGGATTGCAGCAGCGTCCAGGAGTTTCCATCGGGGGAAGAATACACCCGAACGGCATCGGTGTTTTCTTGCCCGCCCATCGCCCAGCGCAGGGCGGTTTTCCCGGAAGCGATGCTGTATTCCAGACGGGGCTGGGGAATATTCCCGGGAGCGCCCTGGCGATTGACATAGTAGCGGGGTGTGTAGGCGGTCAGGTTGCTGTAGTAGTAGCTATGGTAATTCACCCGCCAATCCCGACCGGAAGCTTCCACTACCGTTAAACTCCCGTTCCCATTATGCTGAACCAGCAAACGGACGTGCCCCACTTTGTGCACGGCGTCTCCGGGTTCGGCATCCAGCCAGGAAGTGTAGGCAACGGTGAGGGAATCGTCCATCATTCGGGTGGAATAGTGCAAGGGCAAGTTCCAGCAGCGGGAAACAAATCCCGAGCAATCCACTCCCACCGCCGAGGGGGTTCCCCCGGGCTTATTGGTATATTTGTCCCCGGCATATTTCCCGATGCTAATCCCGTACACATACTGCTCCAGATCTTCGAATCCGCCCCATTTGTACGGCACCCGCTGGTTTAAACCGATTTGAATCCACTCCGGGGTTTGCACCAGGTAACCGTAGGGGTCCATGATGATGCCGTTGGTCAGATTGGCGGGGGAGCAGTACCACAGCAGTTGCACGTAAGCATCTCCGCGCTGCAGCGCTTCTTCGGGAATGACCTGCGGGTAGCTGTCGAATCCGCCCCGCTGGCGGAGGGATTCTTCCGGCTCCGGGGCCGGAGGGAGCTCGTTGTAGTGAATCTGCCGGTAAAAGCGGTCGGGATAATCCAGATGGGGCGGATTTTGAGCATCAAAGTAACGCTGGAGTGGCCAGCGCACAATCTCGACTCCCTGAGAGGTGGTGAACATCTGGTACAGTTCTCCAGCGGCAGTGATGTAGCTATCCCGGAAGATGTACGTGTAGTTATTTACCGGAACGTCCAGGGTTAGCAGACGGTTGCCATCGGACGAATACACCACCAGTTCCCGCCGCACCCGCAGGGGCACCTGGCGCACAAAGAATTCGTACTGGATGTAGAGGTTGTGGTCACCGTCCCTGCCCAGGTAGCGCAAGCTGGCCAGATTGTTTTCCGGCACGGCTTCCCGGATGGTATGTCCGTTGAGCACGATTTTCCCCAGAGAGGTGGATTCCCGCAGCAGGTGCAGCGTACTGCCATCCGGCAATTGCCAGCCGTTTTCCTTCGCTTCGGTTGTTCTCTGGCGGAGGGAGTAGAGGAGGTGCCGCCCGTCTGCCAGATTGCAGAGGATTTTCTCCGTACCCATCATGTGGAACAATTCGATGAGTTCCTGCGGTTTTTCGGGACGGAAAAGTACCGTTAATTGCCCGTTGCGGTACTGGTAAAGGGTGTTTTCGCTTAAAATGAGGTAATTGTGTTCGGAAAGAAACTGGAAATCGTCAGCGTAAGGAGGAATGGGGTACTTCCGGATTAATTTCCCCTTTCGAAACTCTTTGAGCCAGCCGTTTTCTGAATCCAGTAGCAGGAGTGAGGAATTGTGGATCGCAAAGGATTGCGGTCCGTAGTTTGCGTCGGGAGCCTGGCGTAAACCGGCCTGGTTATCCTTACTGCCCCAGCTCAGGGTTAAAAC
>JALWDQ010000629.1:0-1017 GCA_027039625.1 Calditrichia bacterium
TACACGTACAAAAAACTTTTCTGGATTACGGGGTTGCTGGCCTTTTTCATCTCACCGGTCGCCGACAACCTTACCACGGCTCTGATCCTCTCGACAGTGCTGCTGACCATCGACGGGGAGAAGAAGTCGTTTCTGGTTCCCGGTGCGATCAACATCGTCGTCGCGGCCAATGCCGGAGGCGCCTGGAGTCCGTTTGGAGACATCACGACGCTGATGGTGTGGGTGGACGGCAAAGGGGCTTTTACGGAATTCCTCTTCTTGTTTCCGGCTGCGATCCTCGGCTGGTGGGTGACGGCGTGGTTGCTGAGTCGTGTCGTGCCCGATGGTATGCCGCCGTTTCATGCCGATGAGCAAAAAGTAGAGATTGCCGAAGGGGGCAAAGTGATCATCGGGCTTTTTGCTCTGACCATTGCCCGGGCCGTCCTCTCCCATCAACTCCTTCACCTGCCGGCGATGTGGGGGATGATGTTTGGTCTGGCGATCCTCAAACTCTACGTCTATCGGATCAACAAAAGCCCCACCCCCACCCGGGTCAATGTCTTCAAATGGATCGCCCACATCGAGAACGACACGCTCCTTTTCTTTTTCGGAATTCTTGCCGCAGTCGGGGGGCTCCACTTCCTCGGCTTCCTCGAATACTTCACCGCGCTGTATGACAAAGTGGGTCCCACCACGGCCAACATCGGCGTCGGTTTTCTCTCGGCGATCGTCGACAACGTCCCGGTGATGTCGGCCGTGCTGAAAGCCGATCCTGCCATGGGCGTCGGCCTCGACGAACGCGCCCAGTGGATGCTGGTCACCATGACAGCCGGAATCGGCGGATCGCTCATCTCGTTTGGTTCCGCCGCCGGCGTCGGCGTCATGGGCAAAATGAAAGGAATATACACCTTCAGCTCCCACATCAAATACGCGTGGACGGTTCTGGCGGGATATATCGTCTCGCTGGTGGTGTGGTATGTGCAGTTTGAGGTGCTGGGGATTGGGTGATTCATGATTCGTGATTGCGCGGGGTTCTCT
>JALWDQ010000630.1:0-1016 GCA_027039625.1 Calditrichia bacterium
ATTCTGGTATTAATCAAAACCACTGCTAATGATTTTTAGAGATTATTATGAAAAATTGACTTTCCTGCAATTAAATGATTGAAGCAGAGGATTTGGTGATTACTCACTGAAGTAGTTTACGGAAGAATCTCGTTTGTGTAAATTTTGTTAGTTCCTTTTATTAATTGTTAAAATGGAGGTCTGAATTATCTGATTGGAAGGTCAATATGGTAGTGTAAATTAATGGATTCCAGGTTTAAAATGAACGATGATTTCCGGAACCTCCTTTTATAAGTTGTTTTACAAATTTTTTAAAAAGAGCACTTCCCAGTACTTTCTCCAGATCATCATGGTACACCCCACCATCCTGAAGGGTTAAACCAATGTTTTCCGGAAGTTCCGATTGAAAACGACGGAGCAGAAATTTTCGGAGCAATTTCACCTTTTTACTGTAACATTCCAGTCCCAGAACATCTGAGCAAAGGTTCTTTATGGCTCGTTCAATATCTTTATTTTCCATTTTAAAAAAGTATTCTTCCCGATCGAGAATAAATCGAAATCCTTTTTTATGAAAAAGAGGGTTGATCTGCGAAATTTTCCCGGCAACCGGGGTGTAAAGCGGGAAAGTATCTTCCCGCCGTACTACCCAGGCGATTAATTGCTCGGGACGATAGTTTTCCCCTTCTTCGGGTAAGATGATGCGACTCACCGGTTCGACCATTTTCATCATTAATTTATCGATACCCACTTGAGCTACCTGGGGTGATTCGATTTTGAACCATAAATGGGAATAATTCTGGAAACGATCGAGACTGATTTTGCAATCGGAAAATAAGTGGTGCAGATATCCATCAATTAACTGGCTGACCATAGGATTTTCAGGATATTCTGGGGTGTCGAGGATAGGAGGAGTGGTATGTGGTAGCATGCGTTGCATGACCTTATGAAATTCACAAGTATCGCAGTGGAAATCGTGGTCGCAAAGTTTGTAGTTTATTATTCCTGCTGTCATCCAGATGCAACGGAGGTCTGTGCCC
>JALWDQ010000631.1:0-3302 GCA_027039625.1 Calditrichia bacterium
ACAACCGCCCGTATTGCAGAGCGTTGGAGTAAGCCGTACTGTAAAAAATGGCCGTTCCCGTGCCCAGGGTGGGCGATGCTAATCCACCATTCGCCGTCGGCCATTCAAAACCGTAAAAGGGGACGCTCAAGATGAGTTTGGAAACATTGTTCTGGGTTTTGGTGATGTAATCTTCCACGCTGCGGGTAATATTCCAGTAGCCCCACACCGAGCCGCTGGTCAGGGGGGCGGTGGGACCTGCCGTTGGTCCCGAAGACCAGTGGTAATCGTATCCTTGAATCACCAGTCCATCCGTCACCTGTGCCAGCTGGTAGTAGTCGTAATTGTTGCGCCAGTCCACTGCCGGGGTAAAAATGGTCACGTACGAACCGGGAATCTGGGAGTGAAAGGTGTTGGCCAGTTCTGTCATAAAATCGGTAAGGTTCTGGCGATTTCCCGAAGGAATCCCTTCAAAATCGATATTCACCCCATCAGCGTTGGCGTATTGCACGTGTAGCACCAGATTGTTAATTAAATTGGTGCGGTAGGTGGGATTCCCCAGCAGTGTATTCAGTTGCGTCCCGTCGAACAGAATCACCGTTAGCACCACCCGCACCCCGTGGCTGTGGGCGGTATTCACCAATCCCGCCGCAGGCCAGTGATGCTGATTGACGATGTTTCCGTATCCATCCACATCCACCCCAAAATAGGCGATGGTGGAGAGCAAATCGTAATTCAAACTGGGATAGGAATTGTACACCCAATAGGGGAGGTAGCCAAACACTTCGCGGGAGAGGGCACGCTGGCGGGGTACCAGCGGCATGGGTTTGCCGTGGAATTCGGGCGTCTCGCCGTGGGGTTGGTAATCCCGGTAATTCTGCCATTCCGTTTGATGAATGGAAGGCGCGTTCTCCATCTCACGATAAAACTGCTGCCAATCCGGTTGGGCAAAGGCAGCCTGTAAACTCAGGGCAATGATTGCCGTAATCCAGAAAAAACGTTTCATCATACAATTATCTCGCAATTTTTTTTCATTTTATGTGAATATTGTTTTTTTGCCTGTTTCGAGTATTCCGGTACAACCCAAGCATCGGGTGCCCGGGGAACTTCCCCACTCGGAAGTTCTTACCGGGTGAGCACGATTTTGGCGGTTCGCACAATTTTCCCACTCGCTCCCGAAGACCGGGGCGTTGCCTGGAGTCGCACCAGGTACACTCCACTGGAAACGGGTTGTTCTTCCTGGTTCAAGCCATTCCAGCGTACTTCGTGCACCCCCGCCGTTTGTTCTTGCTGCACCAGCGTGCGAACCTTCTGCCCCAGGGGATTGTAGATTTCCAGCAGCACCCGCGAGCGCACCGGCAATACGTATCGCAAATTGGTCTCGGGATTAAAGGGATTGGGATAGTTGGGCAGCAGCGCAAACTCCGCTGGTAAACGGGTGTCGCTTTCCGGCGCCAGGGCGTTAATTCCCAGAAAGTAGGAGAGTACCCGTCCCATTACCTGCGTTCGTACCGCCCCATCGCCTATCGTTTCGAAAGGAAATGCCAGGAAAACGACTTTTCCCGGAGTGCTTCCGTTCCCAAACGTTCCCTGGTATTGCACTGCAGCATACAAACCGGAGGCGTATTCGGCACAGGCAATCGCTCCGCTGCCAGAGGGAACAATCACGTCGCTGGAATCCACATAGTAATTTGCAGTGCTAAAATCGAAGGTGAGTCCCTCGAAGATGGAACCCGTTTTTCCGGTAAGAGCGTGTTGGTGCGTACGGCTGGCAAAATCCACATGGAAATAGTCATGCAGGAACTGCTCGTCCTGGGAAGAAGCAGAGCCCAGCCCATCGGGATCCAGTGCCCGGGCAATGGAGGAGCCGCTCACGAGCAACTGTCCTCCGTTCTCCAGATACTGTTTGACCGCAGCCTGCAGGGTGGAATCGAACATGGTGGAAGCCAGACTATCGTCCCCGGTGTACCAGAGGACGGCATCGTAATCATTCAGGGAAATGCTGCCCTCTGCCACGCTGCTGGCTGGGGCGGTGTCGAAACTAATCTGGTTGCTTAAAACAGCCTGCCCATAGGTGTAATTGAAAGGATGGTACACTGATGGCCAGGCGCCATCGCTGCGAGTAAATCCGTTTACGATCAGTACTTTGCCCAGAAAGCCGCTGCCGTTGCTAGCTCCGTACACATCCGAGGGTTTGCTCTCGTTGGTAATGGGAGAATTATCCACCGCAGTAAGCCGGAAGTACACACTGGTGTTTAGCACCAGGGGGAGGACGGTATCGGTTACGGCGGGAGTAAGTTCGCTTTCATCTTTAAACAACGTCCAGAGCTGGTTGTCGAAACTAAAGTATAACCGATAGCCCACGAGATCGGAATCGGGATTGGCTTTCCAGCTCAAATGCAGTCCGGTATCGGTGCCCTTAACGAATTTAAATTGGGGCTGCACCGGAGCGACCGTATCCACTGCCGTGATGGTAACCGGTACGTAAACCGTATCCGTATTGAAGCGGGTATCTTCGGTGAACACCTGCACCACATAATCTCCCTGCGGAAGCTGGGACGTGTCCCAGTAATTGTCCTGCCAGATGTCGTTGGTTACCTGGTACACGTGGCTGGTGGTGCTGGACATGGGCTGGAAATAAACAATGTCCACATACGCATTACTGGGTTTAGTGTTGAAGATAAAACGCAATCCGTTATACGGGGGTTCGTACACTACCGTGCTGGTATCGGCACTGAATATGCGGTATCCGATTTTATAGGTGCCGTTATTGCGCACGGAAATGGGAGTGCCGGGATCCCCGTTTTGTTCATCGACCTTTACGATAATATCCACAAAGCCGAACAATCCGTTGGCAGGGAGTTCGGTGGTGGTGTTGTTGACGTAAAATTTAACAAAGCGGATGATGGGCGCCCAGTTATCCACCAGCGGATCCAGACCATCGTTTACCAGCATGGCGTTATGTTCGCTTCCTACGTAACCGTAGGTAAAATGCACATGTCCCAGTCCGGGGTAAATGGTGCCCACCACCGTTTGGGAAGCATAAACGGGATCGCCGACCGATAAAGCGGGATTGGGTTGAATGTGCACATAGGCTTTATCGGAGACCCGTACATAGGCATTGGAACCGGAGGTGGACATGGATACGATGACCCCGTCTGTGCAGGGGTACACGGGACTGCCATCTGCTTTGGGGATGTCTGTTCCGTTGTGGAAATGTCCCGGTGTGGTGGTGCTGCGATATTCGCAGAAGGTTCCGGTAATCCAGTGGCTCTGGTTAAACGGCGTCATCGGCCAGGGGAAAAGGGTTTGGGCGGATGCGG
>JALWDQ010000632.1:0-3298 GCA_027039625.1 Calditrichia bacterium
GTACTTTTCCAGATAAATCATCAAAATGGTAATATCACTATGCCGCACCCCGGAGATACGGCTGGCCTGCCCCAGGGAGCGGGGACGCACCTGCATCAACTTCTCTCGACTCTCCGCAGAGAGCGAGGGAATCGCTGTGTAATCGAAGTCCGGGGGAATCTCCTGGTGCTCCATCTTTTTGAATTTCTCCACCAGCTCCTCCTGGCGCCGAATGTACCCTTCGTATTTGGTCAAAAACTCCACATGAATCAGCTCTTCTTCCCGGAAATCTTCCGTTACCCCCACCATGGTCAGCAGGTCACGCAGCTTTACCTCGGGACGCTTTAACACCTGCTTCATCGGCAGAGTCTGGGAGATGGTAGCGGTTCCGACCTGACGCGCATACGGGTTAAAAAGCTCTGGTGTAAGATGATGCCGCTCCACCTCTCCAAACAAGCGGGCAATTCGTTCCCGTTTTTGCAGCATCTTTTCGTAAGCCGCTTCCGGCAACAACCCGATGCGGTGCCCAATCTCCATCAATCGCAAATCGGCATTGTCGTGCCTTAAAAGCAAACGAAATTCCGCCCGGGAGGTAAACATCCGGTACGGCTCCAGAATGGTTTTGTTGATAAGATCGTCGATAAGCACCCCGATGTAAGCCTGAGAACGATCCAGAATCAGGGGCGGTTCGCCTTTGATTTTCAGCGCGGCGTTAATCCCCGCCATAAGCCCCTGCGCTGCCGCCTCCTCGTACCCGGAGGTACCGTTAATCTGGCCCGCAAAATACAACCCCTCCACCAGGTGGGTTTCCATGGTGTGCTGAATTTGATACGATGGGAAGAAATCGTATTCGATGGCATAACCCAAACGGATAATTTTTGCCCGCTCCAACCCGGGGACCGAGTGCAGGGAGCGAATCTGCACATCCTCAGGCAGACTGGTGGCAAACCCGTTCACATACACTTCTTCGCTGTCGAACCCTTCAGGCTCCAGAAAAAGCTGGTGGCGCTCCTTGTCGGCAAACCGCACAATTTTGTCTTCAATGGAGGGGCAGTAGCGGGGACCCACCCCCACGATCATCCCGGTGTACAGGGGAGAGCGATCCAGCCCCAGCCGCAGAAAATCGTGGGTCTGCGGATTAGTATGGGTGATGTAGCAGCTCAACTGCCGCCGCCGAATGGATTCCGTGCGGAATGAAAACGGTACCGGAGGGTCATCCGGTTTTTGCTCGATGAGCCGGGAATAATCAATGGAATCCCGGTGGATTCGGGGTGGGGTTCCGGTTTTCAGGCGCCCTGATTGAAACCCCAGTTCCACCAGCGCCTCGGTTAACCCCCGTACCGGTGGTTCTCCGGCGCGTCCGCTGGAGAGCTCGCTTAATCCGATAAATATTTTACCGTTCAGAAAGGTGCCGCAGGTCAGGATAAGGGCGCGGCAGGGAATCACGCTTCCGTCGTCCAGTACCGCGGCGACAACTTTGTTATGTTTTACCCGGAGTCCGGTTACGGCAGCCTGAATCACTTCCAACCCGGACTGGTGCAGCACCGCTTCTTGAGCAGCGCGGGCGTAAGCCTGGCGGTCGGCCTGAGCGCGGGGAGACCATACGGCAGGCCCTTTGGAGCGATTCAGGATTTTAAAGTGGATGCCGGTGCGGTCGATGAGCTGCGCCATCTCCCCGCCCAGGGCATCGATTTCCCGCACCAGATGTCCTTTGGCCAATCCCCCGATAGCGGGATTACAGGACATCCTTCCGATGGTATCGATGCGCAGGGTCACCAGGGCGGTGCGCATCCCCAGGCGCGCGGCGGCCAGCGCGGCTTCGATGCCCGCGTGCCCCCCTCCGGCAACCACCACATCAAACTCCCGTTTTCCCCGCCGATGTTTCACGTGAAACTCTGCCTCTTTTTTAAATCTCCATTGTCAGCATTTTCATCACACCCATTAGCACCGGATTCCGGCGCCTGCCTCCCCCAGTATTCCGTTTGATTCTTGAAATTATTTTCCGATACAAAAGGTTCCAAAAATATGCCGGAGAATGTCTTCAGTGGTGGTCTCCCCCACCACTTCCCCCAGATAATCCAGAGCACTGCGCAGCTCCGAAGCCAGGATGGTCTCATCCATCCCCTGCTGCATTCCCGCCATAAAAGAAGCCACCGCTTCTCGTGCCTTTTCCACCGCAACCCGGTGCCGTGCCCGGGTAAGCAACAGCTCGTCTTCGGTCACCTCTTCTCGCACCACCAGTTGTTTTACCGTTTTGCGCAAACCTTCTATTCCCTCCCCGGTGCGCGCCGAAATACGCACGACCGGATAACCCAGCGCCTGCAACTGTTTTAGCGTGGCTGAGGAACAACCCAGATCTATTTTGTTACACGCTACAATAACCGCTCCGGTAGTGGTCAGTTCTTTTAAAATAGTTAAAAGCCGAGCATCATCCCGATCCAGCCGGGTGTGAGCATCGAACAACGCCAGCACCACATCAGCCGTGCGGGCATGCTCCAACGCCCGCCGCACTCCCACATCCTCCACCGGATCCCGGGTTTCCCGCACTCCTGCCGTATCCACCACCTGTACCGGAATGCCCTCAATCTCCACCGTCTCCTCGATGTAATCCCGGGTGGTTCCCGGAATCTCGCTTACAATTGCCCGCTCCCGCTGGAGCAGAGCGTTTAACAAACTGGATTTACCCACATTGGGTTTACCCAGAAGAACCAGCCGCAATCCTTCGTTCAACAATCGCCCCAACCGGTATGTGCCCAACAAGTGGTCTAACTCCCGCACCAGTTCCTGCGCCTCCTGTATCAGCGTTTCCGGCTGGTACACTTCAAGCTCTTCTTCGTTGAAATCCAGGCTCACTTCTACCAGGGAAAGCATGTGAATGAGCCGTTCTTTCAGGGCGTGGATTTTTCGGGATAGCCCGCCTTCCAGTTGCCGCAAAGAGTGCCTTAGCCCCAGATGGGTTCGGGCATCAATCAAACTGGCTACGGCTTCGGCCTGCGCCAGATCCATTTTGTGGTTTAAAAAAGCGCGTTCGGTAAATTCCCCGGGCCGGGCAGGACGAGCTCCCAGCTCCACCGCCAGTTCCACAATGCGCTCGATAATGAGAACATTATTGTGGCAGGTGATTTCCACCAGGTGTTCACCGGTGTAGGAATGGGGCGCCCGATACGGGGTAAGCACAACCTCATCCAGGGGTTCTCCGGTGCGAGGATGCACAATCTTTCCAAACAGGGCTCTGCGATGATGCTGCTGCAGGGAGATTTCTCCGGAAAACATCTGCGCAGCAATCTCCACGCTCTGCGGGCCACTCATTCTCACAATA
>JALWDQ010000633.1:0-33851 GCA_027039625.1 Calditrichia bacterium
GAAAGGACAGGAAATTGATGTGGTGGTGCTGGACATCAATAAAGATGAACGGCGCATTGCTCTGGGCCACAAGCAGGTGGAACCCAATCCCTGGGATACCTTCGAAGAAGCCTACAAGGTGGGTACGGAAACCACCGGTAAAATCTCGCGCCTAATTGACAAAGGCGTGATTGTAACTCTACCGCTGGGCGTGGATGCCTTTGTTCCTTTGAATCACCTGGGCAAACCCAACATTAAACGGGCTGCCGACCATTTTAAAGTGGGTGACGAACTGCCCCTAAAAGTGATTGAATTCGACAAAGACAATAAACGCATCGTCCTTTCGGTAAGCGAATACCTGAAGGGCAAAGAACAGGAAGAAGTGGATCGCTATATGGCGGAACACAACTTCACGCCCACCAAGTTAGGTGAACTGGTGGAAGAAGTTCCCGAAATTCTGGAAGACGTGCTGGAGGAAGAAGCCACGAAACTTCCGAAGAAGAAAGCACGTCCCCGAAAATCCACTAAAAAAGCAAAAGAAGTAAAAGAAGAAGCGAAAGCGGAAGAAAAAGAGCAGACGGCAGAAGCCGAGAAGAAAGAAGAAAAAACGGAACCCGAAGAAGCGAAAGAGGCAGCACCACAGGCAGAGAGCGAGAAGAAAGAAGAAGCAACCGGTGAAGTGAAGGAAGAGGCTACAGCGGAAGCTCCCGTGGAGCCGAAACCAGAAGAAAAAGCTGAAGCGAGTGAAGCAGATTCCGGCGAAACGAAAGAAGAAGCGAAAGCGGAAACGAAAAAAGCGAAAAGCAGCAAGAAACAGTCCAAATCCGAAAAATCCCAGAGCAAGGAAGCGAAGGAAGAAGAGGGTTCCAGCGAAAAGAACGAAGCGTAAGTGTTCGCTTACCACGTTGCTTGATGGAAAGACCGGGGCTTATTGCTCCGGTCTTTTGTTTATAGGCCATTGCCCCCACCCTACCTGCCAGTTTGCGCTTGCATTATTCAAAAAATTTGGATATTATTTTTTCAGATGAAATAATGATACAGGAAATAGGATGAAAAATGTTCTGCGCATTTTCGCCATGTTTCTGCCCCTGCTAATTCTGGGATGCGAGAAAGACCAGGCACCGCTGAAAGATAATTACCAGGGCTGGACTTACCCCATGAATGTTGGTGCCCACTGGGAATATCAGGGAGAAGCCGGATTTTTTAAACTGCCGGGAGACATCAGCCTACCCGCAGACAGTATCGAGCATTTTTCCAGTTCTGTGGAGATTATTGAGAGAGATACTTTGCCCAACGGACAGCCCACAACGGTGTTTTTCTCCCGTTACGTTCAAACCGATTCCACAATCATCCAGAGCTACACTCATTACTTCCAGACCACGGAAGGTTTGTTTATGGCCGCTTATGCTGGCCCCAACCCTCGACCCAACATTCCCAGAATCACGCAGCGTCCCTATCTGAAATTTCTCAATCGACGTTTTGAGGATATGAATGAATTGCGTCAGTTTGCTCTGCGCTGGTTGCAGAGCTTCGGACACGCAGCAGTCAACGATTCCCTGATTCTGGAAGAAAAACCTGTTCCTTCGCTGGCATATCCCCTTTATGTGGGCAAAGAATGGATTTTCCGGGAAGCCAATCATCCCTTTCTCATTCGCAAAAAAGTGGTAAAAAAGGAAACAGTATCCACCCCGGCGGGGAAATTCCTCTGCTACATCATTCAATTCTATTACGATCTGGACAATGATGGAGTACTGGATGAAGATATTTCCGTGACGGATCACATGGCGACCATCGGATTAGTACAGCGGCAGGCTATTTTTCACAATATCGGAATTTTCGATGAAAACGGAAATCCTGTTGGGCTAATGGATTCCTATTTCCTCTGGCAATTACAAAGCTACGATTTAGCGAATTGAGCCGATATGAAGAACCCATTTCAGGAAATTGATAGAGAAATCCGAGAGGATACCCGTTTTAGCGGGGATGCTTCCCTGCGTCTGGATGTGCTAAATAAGCAACGCCTGAAAGCCCTGTACCAGGTCGGGCAGAAAATTAACCAGATTATTAATCCCGATTTGTTGTTTGAGGAGATTATTCGCCAGGTACGCGAATTGCTAAAAGCAGAGCATGTGGTCATCCTGATCCAGGAGAATCAGGAGTTGCGCATCCGCATTGCCCATAACATGGATGAACAATCCCGCCAGAACGCTTTAACTTTTAGCCGCTCCATTGTGAGCCAGGTGATGCACGGCTTCAAACCCATTTACAGCAAGAATGCCCTGCACGATCCCAATTTCTCCCAGTTGCAAACGGTGCAAAAGCTGGAGATTTTCTCCTTCATTTGCGTGCCCATTATGGTGGAAGGCAGGGTGATTGGCACCATTTATGTGGATAATCGCAAACTGCCCAATGTGTTCGATAAATCGGATGTGGATTTTCTGCAGGCATTTGCCAATTTGCTGGGCATTGCCATTCGTAATTCCCTGGCGTACCAGAAATTAGATGAGCTCAATCGTTCGCTGGAAGAGAAGGTTAAATCCCGCACCGCCCAGTTACAGAAGGCGCTGGAGGAGTTACAGGAGACCCAGGAACGGCTTATTCGCACGGAAAAGATGGCCAGCCTGGGACGTTTAATTGCCGGTTTTCTGCACGAGTTTAACAATCCCATCAATTTTGTGTACAGCAACCTGCCTCATCTGGAAGAGTACACCCGGATGATGCTTGCAGCGCTGGAGGATGCCCTCCGCAAATTGCCTCCGGAGGAAAGGCAGGAATTCATCGAAAAATACGATCTGGAATTTTTAAAGGAAGATTTTCAGAAGCTGCTTTCGGGCATTCGGGAGGGTACCGTGCGCACGCGGGAATTGGTCAACGAGCTGCGCCAGTTTTCCAGCCGCTCGGGGGAAGAGAAAGAGCTCATCCACTGGCAGGAGAATTTGCAGTTTGTTACCCGCATTTTTCGGGAACGGTTTCATCCCCGGGTGAAGATTGCTATCGAAGGGGGAGAATCGGTATTTGTCCGGGGTAACCGCAGCGAAATGAATCAGGTAATTTTGAATTTACTGCGCAACGCTGTGGATGCAGGAGCTACCGAGATTACTATCCGCAACGCCGTCCGGCAGGGGCAGCTTCGGTGCGAAATTCAGGACAATGGCAGCGGAATTGAACCGGAAAACCTCTCCCGCATTTTCGATCCGTTTTTCACCACGAAAGAGGTGGGCAAAGGGATGGGACTGGGACTGTCGATTGTGTACAACATTATTCAGAATCACCAGGGGAATATCACAGTACACAGCCAACCCGGCCAGGGAACTACATTTGTTATTACCCTTCCGGTGGAATAACACGAAATCTGAAATAGTGAGGAAACGATAATCCGGGAAGTTGCCGTGAATACGGAAAGGCGACATATTTTTTATGCCGTGCTGAATATGGGGTTAGGGCACGCCACGCGCAGTTTACCAGTGATTCAGGCGCTGTTGCAGCAAGGCTATCGGGTGACGGTGGGGAGTTCCGGACGGGCGCTGATATTTTTGCGGCAGGAACTTCCGGAAGCGCATTTTCTGGAGCTTCCGGACTACAATTTGACTTACTCCGAAAAAGGGGTACAACCTGCGGCACTGCTGCTGCGGCTTCCCGCTTTGATGAAGAAAATTCGGGAAGAACATCACGTTTTGCAGCAGTACCAGCGTCGGTTTCCTCTACATGGAGTTATTTCGGACCATCGCTATGGCTGCTATCTCCCGGGATTACCTTCGTATTTTCTCATTCATCAGTTGCGGTTCATCGCTCCTGCTCCCTTTCGCCGTCTGGAAGGGGTGGGTGTGACGTTTAACCGCTTTTTTGGGAAGCGCTACGGGGCAGTGCTGGTACCGGACGAACGCAATTCGCCGCAGAGCGGTGGCATCCTGACGGGCAGACTAACTCGGGTGAAAAAGAGTATCCCAATTTATTTTACCGGCATTCTCTCCAGTTTACCGGTGGAAACAACCGCAGGAGCACCCATTGATGTGCTTATTTCCATTTCCGGTCCCGAGCCACAACGCACGATTCTGGAAAAAATTGTGCGGAGGCAGCTTGGGGAGATTCCCGGTCGGAAAGTGGTTTTGCTGGGAAAACCGGAAGAAACCTCTCCGGAGCATTTACCCGATGGCACGGTGATTTATCCTCACCTCTCCCGTCACCGCATGGGCGAATTGTTCAACCGCAGCCAGCTAATTGTGAGCCGTTCCGGTTACAGCACGGTGATGGAGCTGGCGGAACTGGGAAAACGCGCTCTGTTTATCCCCACCCCGGGGCAAACGGAGCAGGAGTACCTGGCCTGGCGCTACCGCAAGCACGGCTGGTTCCATGCTGCCAGTCAGTTTGGATTGAAATTGGGCGAAGAAATTGCCCGGGCAAGGCAGTTTCCGGGCTTCCCCCGGCGGTTTTCCACCCGGCAGTCTGTTCAGCGAATTCTGTCGCTATTAGAAAAAGAACTTGAATGAAAAATTCCAAATTACAAATCCCAAATAACAAAAGACAAATTCCAAAATCCAAATTCCAAATGTCAAAAAAACCGAGGCGATCGCAACGAGCGCAGCGAAAGCTCAAATTCCGGATAACAAATTCCAAATCAAAAACAACAAAAAAACGAACTCCACATCACAAATCCTAAATGGTTTAACATATTCTTTTTTTCCTAATTCAATCATTATTTTCCATTCGTCCTTATTCGTGTTATTCGTGGTTAAGTGCTTTTTTGTGTGATTCGTGGTTAATGATTACTGGGAGGCGGAGGAATTGAACAAGCCTTATTGCCTGGCTCTCTTGAGGTGAGCCACATTCTGTCATTCTGAGCGGAGCGTTAGCGGAGCGAAGAATCTCTTCTACATTACATGGAATAATCTTTCTTCGTATCAAAATAATACAGCTTGAGATGGTACTCTAAAATTATCAATACGAAATTCTAAACTACAAATCCCAAATTTCCAATCCCAAACAACAAATTCCAAATTCCGATAATTTAATAGATTCTTTCCGAATCTAATATTTTCCTTATTATTAATTCGTGCATATTCGTGTGATTCGTGGTTAATAATTCGTGGGTAAGTTTCCATCCGTACAATTCGTGGTTTTATTGATTCCGGCGATCTCGATAATTTTAAAACCCAATTCAAAATTCTTAATTCAAATTTCAAAATTATTTCTGTCGTCCTTACAGGACTTAAAATGATGGGTGGAATTCACCTTCCCATGGCTGAAGGCCATGGGCTAAATTCTGTCGTCCACTCCGTGAACTCATCCCCTGCCAGCCGATAGTTTTTAAATCCTAAGAATCTATTCCGACCACCTGGAGTATCCGGTTAAAAAATATCTTTTCTAATTATTGAAACAAATCCCAAACAACAAATCCCAAATCACAAACGAAATTCCAAACCCCAAATCCCAATTAACAAAAAACAAATTCCAAGTCTCAAATAACAAGCATCAAATTCCAAATTCCAAATGATTAAGAGAATTTTTACACAATCTAATCATTTCTTTTTTTTCATTCGTGTTTATTCGTGTGATTCGTGGGCAAATATCAATTCTTTTAATTCGTGGTTTGAATTTTTAGAAGCTTTTGTACTCGCAAAATCAGTAACCCTCCAGCATGGGGTTTCGGGAAGAAAGCACCAAAACCATATTGGTTTTTTTCGTATTGTTTTTAAAGGGTGAATTATTTATTTTTGCGTGGCATCCGTAAAAGAATGCCGCTTTATTTTTTTCTGAAAAAATACTTAAGATCATGAAAGTATCCTTGCAGGAAGTGGAGCATCTGGCGCACCTAGAGGCGCTGGAATTTACTCCGGAAGAGAAGCAAAAAATTGCCACTGAACTGGAACGCATTCTGGAATATGTGCGTCAGCTGGAAGAAGTGGATACCACCGGCGTTGAACCGCTGGAGCATCCCGGTGGCCCGGTGCAGGCTATGCGCCCGGATGAACCTCAACCTTCTCTTCCAGTAGAAGAGGCATTACGCAATGCTCCCGATCGGCAAGGAGGTTTCTTTCGGGTTCCCAGGGTGATTCGTAAATGAAGAGAACGGTAGTCATCATTCCGGCACGCTACGCTTCCTCGCGTTTACCGGGGAAGCCCCTTGTTTCCATTGCGGGAGATCCCCTCATTGTGTGGGTCTGGCGCAAAGCCCGACAAATCCGCCAGGCAGATGCGGTGGTGGTGGCCACCGATGACGAACGGGTCGTAGAGGTGATCCGGAAACAGGGCGGAGAAGCGCTCCTTACGCCATCCGATTTACCCAGCGGAAGCGACCGGGTGGGTTGGGTGGCGCGTCAGTGGGAAAGCGATATTGTGGTGAATCTTCAGGGGGATGAACCCCTGGTGGACGTCCGGGCTATTGATGCCGCTATTCTGGCCATCCAACAGGATGAGGCCATTGCTGTGGCCACCCTGGGATATCCTCTTCAGGAGGAAGCTCTCTGGCGAGATCCTCACGTGGTTAAAGTGCTAACCAATCGTCTGGGAGATGCCCTGTATTTCTCGCGCAGTCCTATCCCTTATTTTCGGGATGAACCGTTCCATCCGCTACCGATGCTGTTTCAACATCTGGGGGTGTACCTCTTTCGCCGGGATTTTTTGTTAAAATACCTCCAGTGGGAACCGGCACCTCCGGAAAAAGCGGAGCAACTGGAACAACTGCGAATTTTGCATCAGGGATATCCCATTCGGGTGTTTCCGGCGGCTTTTCCCTCCGTTGGAGTGGATACGCCGGAAGATGTTGAGAAGGTGGAGAAATTGTTAGAAAGGAATGAAATTGGGTAAACGGATTCCAGAAGGTACAAAATTTATTTTCATTACAGGTGGTGTGGTTTCCTCGCTGGGCAAAGGAATTGCCTGCGCATCGCTGGGTTATTTGTTAAAATCCCGCGGATTGAAGGTAACCATTATGAAGATGGACCCCTACATCAATGTGGATCCGGGAACCATGAATCCCTACCAGCATGGGGAAGTGTATGTCACCGATGACGGAGCAGAAACCGATCTGGACCTGGGGCATTACGAACGGTTCATCGACGAAAATATGTCCCGCATGAACAATGTTACTACCGGCCAGATTTACAACACGGTGATTTCCAAAGAGCGGCGGGGCGATTATCTGGGTGCTACGGTCCAGGTGATTCCGCACATCACCGATGAGATCAAACAGCGAATCATTTCTCTGGCGGAAACAACGGCGGCACAGGTGGTTATTGTGGAAGTAGGCGGTACCGTGGGCGACATCGAAAGTCTTCCGTTCCTGGAAGCCATTCGCCAGTTTTCTCTGGAAGTGGGTCCGGAAAATGCCCTCACCATGCATCTCACGCTGGTGCCCTATATTGCCTCGGCGGGGGAATCCAAAACCAAACCCACTCAACACAGCGTGATGCGGCTGCGAGAAATCGGTATTCAACCCGATTTTCTGCTCTGTCGCTCCGACCGTAAACTTCATAAATCCCTCAAAGAAAAAATTGCTCTTTTTTGTAACGTTCGCACGGAACGCGTCATTGAAGCCATCGATGTGAGCACCATTTACGAGGTGCCCTTACGCTTTGCTGCCCAGGGATTAGATGAGCTGGTGGTACGGCAGCTTCACCTGAACACTCCGCCGCCCAATCTGGATTCCCTGAAAACCAAAGTAGAAAAAATTAAAAAACCTTCCCGGAAGGTAACCATCGCTATTTGCGGTAAATATGTGAAATTGAAGGATGCCTATAAGAGTATCGCCGAAGCGTTTGTCCATGCCGGTGTGGTGAATGATGCCCGGGTAAATCTGAAATGGGTGGATTCCGAAGAGGTGGAAAAAGAAGGCCCGGAGAAATTTTTCTCCGATGTGTGCGGGATTCTGATTCCCGGTGGATTTGGAGATCGGGGAATTGAAGGGAAGCTGGCCGCGATTCGCTATGCCCGCGAACAGAAAATTCCTTTTTTCGGTATCTGCCTGGGGTTGCAGTGCGCCGTAATTGAATTTGCCCGCAATGTATGCCATCTCAAAGATGCAAATAGTCTGGAATTTAATCCCCATACGCCCCATCCCGTCATTCACATCATGGAGGATCAAAAAACGGTGAAAGAAATGGGAGGCACCATGCGATTGGGTGCTTACCCCTGCGTCATTAACAAGGGCACGCGTGCGCACCGGATTTACGGGAGAACGTTGATTCACGAGCGCCATCGTCACCGTTACGAAGTGAACAACGCTTACCGGCGCGTTCTGCAGGAGAAGGGGATGGTCTTGAGTGGTCTTTCTCCCGATGGGAACCTGGTGGAAATGATTGAATTAAAAGATCATCCTTATTTTGTGGGATGTCAGTTCCATCCCGAATTGAAGAGCCGAATCGAACGCCCGCATCCGTTGTTTGTTAGCTTTGTGAAAGCGGCACTGGAAAATTGTAAAACGAATGATTAGAAAGGGAATTGGTATGGCAGTTTACCGGGTGAAAAATTTTGAGGAAATTGACTTTGTGGCAGTAAATCCCAGCGAAGATGTGTTCGAGCTGGAAAATGGTAAAAAATATCGATTTAGCGATCATATTTGCCATAATTGCTGGTCGGGGGGGACCGTACTGGAAACGGTGGAAGGGGAAACGGATTATTTTTGCCTGTTGTGCCAGAACCATTTAACCTGGCGAAAATTTGAAAACGATTTTCTTCCGCCCACCGGGGATATGCTGGATTTTCTGCTTCCGGTGGAATGGGGAGAAGAAGAATTAAATGAGTGGTGGAAAGAATACAAAATTAAACGTCTTGCCGAGGAAGAGGTGAAGAATCAAATCCTGGCTTCCGGCAAAGAATAGCTTCTGAAAACAATATGGTCGAATTAAACGAAATCAAAATAGGGCCGCAGCAGCCCTTAACCATCATTGCGGGTCCCTGTGTGGTGGAGGGCGAGCAAATGATTCTGGAAACAGCCACCGCCCTCCGGGAAACCACCCACGATTTGCCTGTGCAGTTAATTTTTAAGTCATCTTATCGAAAGGCCAATCGCACTGCGTTAGACGGTTTCACCGGTCTGGATTTTGTGGAAGCGCTGGGAATTTTACAGAAAGTCAAAGAGCAGGTGGGTTTGCCGGTGCTAACGGATGTGCACAACGAACTGGAAGTGCCCGTGGTTGCCGAAGTGGCGGATGTTTTACAGATTCCTGCCTTTCTATCGCGCCAGACGGATTTGCTTCTGGCGGCAGGCCGCACCGGACGGGTGGTAAACATCAAAAAAGGGCAGTTCCTGGCACCGGAGGACATGGAAAAAGCCGCGGAAAAAGTCGCCAGCACCGGGAATCGTCGGATTCTGTTAACCGAACGCGGTACCACCTTCGGTTATCGTAATCTGGTGGTGGACATGCGCAGTTTGGTGATTCTGGCGAAAACCGGTTATCCGGTGGTGTACGATGCCACCCACAGTGTGCAACGACCCGGAGGGTTGGGCCATGCCAGCGGAGGCAACCCCGAATTCATCCTGCCACTGGCCCGGGCGGCTCTGGCTACCGGCGCAGTGAGCGCTATCTTTATGGAAGTGCACCCCGAACCCTCCCGCGCCTTAAGCGACGCAGCTACCCAGTTACCACTTCGCTATTTTCGAGAGGTAGTGGAGCAACTGGTTGCACTCTACCAATTCATTCAGGAACAACCTCCACTGAGCTGATTGGGAAGGAAGATAAATATGATAAGAGAAGGTCAAATCAGTCAGGATGTGCTGGAGCGGGCTAACCGCGTCCGGGTAATTTTGATGGATGTGGATGGGGTGTTAACCGACGGTTCCATTGTGTACGATAGCAATGGTGTGGAGATTAAACACTTCAATGCCCAGGATGGGTTGGCATTTAAACTTGCCAGTGCGGTGGGGTTGCGTACGGGATTTATCTCGGCCCGGGAGAGCGGTGCCATTCACCGCCGGGCTCAGGATCTGGGAGTGGATTTTATGCATCTGGGTTCTTATCGGAAATTGGCAGCCTATCAACAACTCAAAAATTCTTTGAAATTATCCGACGAGTATTTTTGTTACATTGGCGACGATTTGCCGGACATTCCGGTGTTACGACAGGTGGGGCTGGCTGTGGCGGTTCGCAATGCGACAGAGCTGGTGAAAGAAACGGCGCATTACATTACCCAACGCTCTGGCGGAGAGGGAGCCGTGCGCGAGGTGGTGGAGCTCATCCTCAATGCCCAGAACTTGCTGGAAAAGGCAGTGAATTGTATTTTACATCCTGATGAAGCGTGTGAATGAGAGCGATTCAGAGAAAAGGTTTTTCTTTAGAAAAGGAATAAGGTTCTTGGAAATATTGTGATTTTTCCGGAAGTGGACAGGTTTCAATTTTAGGTGGGATAATTCGGTTATTTTTCTTAATTTAACAGAAGAAATAAACAGGATTTGCCCGGGGAGGAATTCGTAGGGTTTTTAGCGTTCTAAATTACAAAAACAGAGCTTTTGAGAGAGGCGGATTGGCACGGTGAAGGAGAATCAAAAAGAGATTTCCGAAGCTTTTGCGAAGGTGAAAGAACCTAATTCCCGGGAGGATTCGCTTACCATAGCCCGCCGGGTAGTGGAGCAGGAAATTCACGCCTTGCATCAACTGCAGCAAATGCTGGATGAAAATTTTAATCGGGCGGTGGAACTGATCCTCTCCCGAAAAGGCCGGGTGATTGTAACGGGATTGGGGAAATCCGGTGCCATTGGCCGTAAGATTGCCGCCACACTGGCTTCCACGGGAACCGCTTCCTACTTCTTGCATGCTTCCGAGGGGGTTCATGGCGATCTGGGAATTGTTCACAAAGATGATGTGGTGATTTGCCTTTCGAAAAGTGGTAATACGGATGAGTTGAATTTTCTCATCCCGGTATTCCGAAAACTGGGTGTTCCCATCATTTCCATCACCTCCAATCCGGAATCGGTACTGGCACGCCACAGCGATGTGGTGCTTAATCTGGGGGTTAAAGAGGAAGCCTGTCCTCACGATCTGGCACCTACTTCCAGTACAACCGCTATGGTGGTGCTGGGAGATGCCCTGGCGATTGCGCTTCTGGAAAAGCGCCATTTCACCCAGGAAGATTTTGCCTTTTTGCACCCGGCTGGCTCCCTGGGGAAGCGCCTGATTACCCGGGTGGACGACTTAATGGAAACCGGCGAGCGTGTTCCTTATGTGTCCCGGGATGCGACCATGAAGGAAGCCGTGCTGGAAATGGCTTCCAAAAGGGGTATTTGTATGATTGTTGACGACCAGATGCACATTCTGGGTGTCATTACCACCGGGGATTTAAACCGATTGGTGGAACGTACCGAGCAGTTCTTCAACATTCCGGTTACCCGGGTCATGAATCCCAATCCCAAGATTATCCGCAACAACACGCTGGCCTATACGGCTTACAAAAAGATGGAAGAATATCGCATCATTGCCATGCCGGTGATTGATGAACAGGAACGGCTAATTGGGGTGATTCACCTCCATGATATCATGCGGGCAGGTATTTTTTAAACATCCGGTGCGTTGCTATTCCTCTCCGGAACTTTTTCTGTGGAATCGATTTACAAAGTAGTCCGAAATTTAGAGTGGGTAGAAAATGAAATTTATGAACCACCGGGGTATTATCCGGATTCTTCTTTTTATTGTAGGAATTGGTTTACTGTCCATCGGGTGTAGTAAACTTGAGGAAGATCAGGTCGCTTCCGAAGGGACGAAAACGGTATTTCCTGATCAGGAGAGCTGGAAATCCACCATAACCATCACCCGGGAGGGGAAGCGGATTGCGGAGGTGTGGGCGGGATACATTGCTGTGTACAACAATTCCCGTAAAGCGATTTTAAAGGATAGTATTCACGTGGACTTTTACGATCGGGAGGGACGGCACAATTCCACGTTAACAGCCGATAGTGGGGTGGTGTACCGGAATACCAATAATCTGGTGGCAATGGGGCACGTGGTGGTAATTTCGGATAGCGGTGTGGTATTGCAGACGGAACAATTGCGCTGGGACAACAAGCGGCAGAAGATTATCAGCGAAGTACCTGTGCGATTCACCACTCGCCAGGATACGTTAATTGGCGATGCCTTTATCTCCGATCCGGATTTGAAAAACTACGAGATCACCAACGCCCGGGGGTACTCCCGGAGGAAAGTCCCTTTGAAAAAACTTCCCTGAAGCTCCTCCCCATAATCCCTTTACGACAGTTTTCATACTTCAACCCAAAAGTCCGGTTTTCACTTTTCCGATACAATTCAGGAAAGAATAATCCAATTTTTTTTCTCCGGTGGATGGTTTAAATTCCTGTGCTGAATGCTCGATACCCGGGTTGAAAGCGCTGAACCGATGTTGAACCGGGCCAGTTGCTTTGCGGAGGTGGGAATGGGGTAAAATCAAAGGAAATGGGCGGCGAAAGAATGAAGTTAATTTCGCTAAAAAATCAAATCGTTTTCACTCATCAACGGAAAAATTCTTTTCTGAAAAAATTCTCCTTTTTGCGGAATTGGTCTTTCTTGTTAGTGATAATCCTTTCTTTCTGGGAGTTGCCGGGCGGGGGGTGGGCGCAAAGTGCTGGTTCCACACAGCATAGGGGGAGATTGGAGTTAATCCACGCGGATGTATCCCGGGGACAGGAGGTGAATGGTCAGATATTGCGCATTTTACAGGGGCATGTCCACATTCGGCAAGATTCGCTGGAACTGTTTTGCCAGCGAGCGGTGTACCACGAGCAGAGCCGTCAGGTGGTGCTAACCGGGGATGTGCAACTCATCCGGGGTAGCGATTCGTTGTTTGCCCGGCGCGTCACTTATTTCGAAGAAAGCCGCATAGCCATTGCCGAAGAGGACGTCCGGGTGCGGCGACCTCACCAGCAAATGGATTGCCAGTATCTGGAATATCATTACCAGAACGACCAAATTCTGGCACGGCGGCATCTGTTATTGCGTGATCTTTCCAACCAGGTATTCATTTCCGGAGAGCAGGGGGAATATCTTCCGGAAAAGGAATTTGCTTACATCCACCGGCACTCCCATCTCTGGAAGGTGGACAGCACCGGTCGCGATACGCTTCACATCTATGCCCGAAAGCTGATTTATCGTTTTGGTGAGGAGAAAGAGGCACTTGCCCGGGATTCGGTTTACATTCGTCAGGGAGAATTAACGGCAACCTGCGATTCCGCTTTTTATCTGGTAAAAGAACATCGGGTCAAATTGCTGGGTAATCCCCATGCGCTTTATCGGAACAATGAAATGTTCGGCAAGACCATGGCGCTGGTACTGGATAGCCTGGAGGTGCGCGAAGTACAGATTCGGGGAAATGCCCTGGCGGTGTCGGTAGCCGATTCCCTGCGGAAAAAGGAAAATCGGTTGTCGGGAAAACAACTCGTCATGTATATTGAGCAGCGTCAATTGCGGGAGATTTGCGCTTTTACCGAGGCGCGCAGTCAATATTATCTGGAAGAAGAAGGTGAAGCGCGCGGGGTTAATGTGGCTACGGCTGATACTATCAGAGTGTATTTTACCAATCAGGCGCTGGATAGTATTGCGGTGATTGGCGGAGCAGAAGGAACCTATTATCCCGAAAATTATCAGGGAGATATTCGCTGAAGATGGCAGATTCCATGGAGCTGAAACAGATTCATTCGTCTTTGTTGCACACTAAAGACCTGGTGAAAATTTACGGAAAGCGCCGGGTGGTGGATCGGGTGAGTTTACGGGTACGCCAGGGCGAAATTGTGGGATTGCTGGGACCCAACGGGGCGGGAAAAACCACTTCCTTCTACATGATTACGGGAATGATCCGTCCCAACTCGGGGCAAATTTTTCTGGACGATCGCGATATCACCCGTTTGCCCATGTACAAACGGGCTCGGCTGGGAATTTCCTATCTGCCGCAGGAACCTTCTATTTTCCGCAAACTCACTGTGGAAGAGAACCTTCTGGCCATTCTGGAAGTGCTGGGATATTCCCGTGCCGAACGCCGCCGTCGCGCCGACGAATTGATGGAGGAATTGGGGATTATTCACATCGCAAAAAATAAAGGATACAACCTTTCGGGAGGGGAGCGTCGCCGCACGGAAATTGCTCGTACTCTGGTAACCAATCCCAAATTCATTTTGCTGGACGAACCCTTTGCCGGAGTCGATCCCATTGCGGTGCAGGATATCCAGAACATCGTAAAGAAGTTGAAGGATAAAAACATCGGGGTGCTTATTACCGATCACAATGTACACGAAACCCTGTCCATTACCGATCATGCCTATTTGCTGTTCGAAGGAAAAGTGCTCAAGGAAGGGGATAGTGAGTATCTTGCCAACGATCCCGAAGCCCGCAAATTGTATCTGGGCGATAAATTTCGACTCATCCGTGAATAAGAATTCTTTTGTTGAAATATCCCCTTTTAACCGTTAACCATTGTACTATTAAAGGGTGCCAAGATGAAAATCCTCAAATACTTTCTGGGTCTTTTATTGATGGTGTGGCTGGCATTCTTAACCTTTGGGTACATTTTACCCACGGCGGAATATCAAGCGGAGGTAAGGGTAGGTCGTCCCGTAGCAGATGTGTTTTCTTTTGTAAAAGAACCCCGGCATTGGCCGGAGTGGTTAGGTGGAGTGGTCAAAGTTCAGCCGTTACCCGAACGTGGAGTCCAGGCAGGTGATCAGTTTACCGTGGAAGTAGAAGATCGGGGAAACCGGATGACGCTGCGAGAGACCATTGTGGAGGTGCAACCCAATCGCCGATTTGTGTATCGGCTGGATGCGCCCAGAATTCAGGGGGAGGTGGAGATGTCTTTTTACCCGGAAGGGGATGCCACCCGGATTCTTATGAAGGGAAGCTTCCGGGGTAAGGGATTGGTATGGCGTTCGGTTGTCCCCTTCATGAAAAATCCACTGGAAAAACAAGCGAACAAGGACTTACAAAAGCTAAAAGAAATTCTTGAAAAATAGAAAGCTTAACCATAACGAAAAGTTCTCTTCTAACTGATAAATCAGGCTAAAAAGGATTTTTTTCTACAGAACGATAGAACCCTCAAAGATTTCTGTTGGGAAAGCTCCCCTAAACCTAAATTCTCCCCTTAAATATTCAAATCGGGAATCCACTTCATGTTCAACCGTTAAAGGAAATTTGTAGATCGTCGAATTATTAAAGTGAAAACGTTTTATTTGCAGGGAGCAGTCTTTGGAATTCAGACAATTAAAAATGAACCTGGCAACTTAAAATACAGGGGACTAAACCAATGCATCAATCTCATTTTCACAATATGATTTTATATTCTTATCTTGGAATTTCTGCCGTGTGGCTTGTTTTAATAATTGCTCACGCCCCCACGATTGTGATGATTATTGCAGCGATGGCTATGATTTTACCGGGAATCTATTTCAATCGGAATCTTAAAAATTATCTTTCTCGTCTTCACCAGCGAATAAGGGTATTGCGAGAGGGGAATTTCGCTCTGGCCAGAAAAGGTGACACCGCAGGCAATGGACAATTAAATAAAATGGTAGATGATTTAACCACTTTCTACGAGAATGAAATGTTTCGAATTATCGTGGAAGCCGAGAGAATCATTTCCATTTACAACGAAATGCAGGTAATTATTGACGATTTTTTACACAAGGCCGAAACGATGCAGCAAGTCTCTACCAGCGTGGCTTCTTCCACGGAGGAGATGAGTGTCAATACAGAAGCGGTATCGCAAACGATGGCGCAGGTGGCAGACAGTATGGAGAATGCTTCTTCCCGAACCGGTGAGATGACCGAGACCATACAGGATATTTCCCGCAATGCTGACGAAACCCGGAAGATTGCTCGTAATGCGGTAGAGAGTGTCGGTGAAGCCACCAGTAAAATAATGGAGCTGGAAAACAAATCTTCGGAGATTAGCAAAATAATTGGTTTTATTGAGGATATCTCCGAGCAAACCAAGTTGCTGGCGTTTAATGCGACGGTGGAAGCAGCTCGGGCGGGAGAGGCCGGTAAGGGATTTTCGGTAGTAGCAAACGAAGTTAAAGAACTGGCTAACCAAACAGCTCAGGCCACTGAAGATATTAAGCGGAGTATTATCGAAGTTCAGCAGTTTTCCAACATTGCATCGAAAGAAATTTTGAAAATCAATGACATTATTCATCAGGTAGAGGAAAAGATTTCTTCTATCGCGTTAGCTGTGGAACGCCAGGATATGACGACACGAGAAATTTCCCAGAGTATTGCCAACATCAATTCAGGGTTTAGTGAAGTGAAACAAAGCATTTTCGAGGTGGCAAATGCTGCTCGATTGATTGCCAGTGATATGGAAAAAATCAGTTTCGGTTCCAAACAGATGCTGGACGATAGTTTAAATATTGAGTCCGAAATTAAGGGGCTGGTAGATGTAGGGAAAAAGCTGGAAAGTTTTGCGAATAATTTCCATTTTTCAGAACGCTTCAAAAAGCAAATTGATGAAATGGTACAGGTAGCCAAATTGCTTCAGGCCAGGGAGAAAGATCATTTAATATGGGTAAAGAAAGTGCAGAATGCCATTGTCGAAGGGGCGCAAACCATAGATGTGCAAAAAGACCCCGCAATGTGCGCTTTTGGAAGATTCCTGAATAGCCCTGAGCGTAGAACATTGGAGAAAATCAATCCTGCTCTGCAGGAAATTTTTGCCCGGATGGAGGCGCCCCATAAGCGTTTGCATCATTCCGTCCATGAACTGGAACATATGTTGCAAAATCCCCACATTTCTTCCGCCGAAATCGAAAACTATTACCAGACAGTCACTTTACAAATTCTTCGCGAACTTCTGAAGCTTTTCCATCAGGCGATTAACGAAAATTTCAAAGCCTCCCATCTGGTGCTAAATTGACATTGGGTGGGTAAAAAGTCCACTTGCAGAACACGATATCTCGGTAGGATTACTATTGTTTACTGGAAAAAGGAGCCTCTTCCGTTTCCAGGTATAGGAAACAGAAGAGGCTAATTTTATTTCGTCTCGTTTTCGTTGGACTCGGAGGGTGCAGCTTTTTTAGTGCTCTTTTTCTGGTACCGGGCGGGATTCAGATCCGGCATTTTCCAGATATCATTTTCTACAACGTGGTAGAAGCGTTCTTTGAATTCCTGCAAACTAATTCCGGCAGTAGCGGCATATTTAGCCAGCTCGTGGGGATCCTCAAAATCCTCCTTGGTGAGGCGAAGCATGTACCGGCGGGCAATCTGGTAGTACTCCGAGTGGATATCCACCATCCGAACTTTGGTTCGCTTGGTTTTAGGATCAATGATTTCCTTGAAGAACATGGGAACAAAATGCCCTTCCTGAATAGAAACCATAGCCGCGTTCCCTCCCTGGAGTAAGAACTGAGCGGCACAATATCCCAGATCCCGGGTGTATTCCATGTCGTAAGGAATGGGGTCAGCGCAGCGCAGCTCGTAGCCAATATTTTTAGCCACGATGGTGGTTTTAATACCAAACTTCTTCAATTCATCCTGAACATGGAATTTTAAGATTTCTCCAAAATTAACCTCTGCCAAACGGATGTTGTCGTGTTCATCCCGTTCGATGTTAAGAAGCACTTTGAGATCTTGCGGATCCAGTCGCTCCACCAGCCCTTCGGCTAGAATCGCTACCCCATCGGGACGCCCATAGCTTAACCGCTTGATGATGGCACCTACCAGAATATCAACAATCTTTTTCAATCGAATCTTTTGTTCGGGAAATTCTTCCGGAATCACGGTCAGGGTTGCACCCGCCGCTTTTCCAATTCCCAGAGCCAGATGCCCTGCTTTTCTCCCCATGGATACCACAAAATACCAGCGCGAGGTGGTCTGGGCATCCACCATTAAACTTTTTACAATCTCCACACCCAGATGCCGTGCGGTCTGAAATCCAAATGTACAGATGCCGTAAGGCAAATCCAGGTCGTTATCGATGGTCTTGGGAACGTGCACCACCCGGATGCGGCCAGCAGCTTCCTCTTCCACTCGCATGGCACTGTAGGCAGTATCATCTCCACCGATAGTAATGAGCTTATCCACGTTCAGGCGAAGCAGAGAAGTAACCACATTTTCCAGATGTTTTTTATTTTTTGTGGGGTTTTCTCGGGAAATGCCAATGTATGAACCACCCCGGAAGTGAATCCGGCTTACCTGTTCGATGGTGAGATGTTTTATGTGAGAAATATCGCCTCGCATAATCCATTTGAAGCCGTCCTTAATGCCAATCACTTCCACTCCTTCCAGAATACTTCGGATGGTAGCAGCACTGATGACGCTGTTAATTCCAGGTGCCGGACCCCCGCCTACCAGAATAGCCAGATTTTTCGGTGCAATCGTCATCGTGTACCTCCTTTCGTTAAAAACTCGCTAAATCTACCATCATTTCCTGCGAAATTCAAGGTGAAAACGTTTACCGGGTTGGGAAAAAGAGATAAAATAAGAGTGTATGGATATGGAAATGTGTAACTATAATAGAGAGTCTAAGGCTATCATGTTAGTTTTGTGTGAAATGTAACTTTTAATCCGTAACTTTACATTTCGGTGGTAGTGAATTAACGTTTGGAGGAAGATAAAAAAATTAAATAATAATTGATTTAGTTTAATATGCAATTATGTAAAATGAATGCACTTGATTTATATTAATTTTAAGATTATTATTTTAGAAAAGGTAACAAGAATTTATTTTAAATTGAAATTTAAAAAAGGTCTTGAATAATATAAATAAAATTAAAAACACTAAATAATTAACCTTTCCTTTCTAATAAAATATTTGATTTGTTAATTTTAGCTTTAAACTTTTAAAAGGCAAATAATGGGAATTATCAAAACAAATAGAGAAAACTGCTCATGAAAGAGAGAAAATATCGTAGACCACCTATTGTGGAAGTAGTGTGTGAATTCCGATTTAAACATTCTTCCCCATGGGATGCTACAATTCCTGGACTTATCTATCATGAAGTAAAGAAAAAATTTACCAGACGTCGTACTTTACGCAATGTGGGTATGCATGTTCAGGTTGAACATAAAGGTGTATTATTTCAGCCCCGGATGGAAGAAGGGACTCAATTTTTACAGGATGACGAACGGGCTTTTTTACAGTTACAACCGCGCCGTATTTCTGTTCATCATCTGGCACCCTATCCGCACTGGGAAGGATTTAAACCGTTGATCCAGTTAGCATATAAAGCATACTTAAAAGTTGTCCCTGATGCCACTATACAGCGGATTGGACTTCGTTATATTAATAAAATTAATTTCGATACACCAGAAGTTGATTTATCAGCTTTTTTTAATTTTTATCCCTACGTGGGTAGAAAACTACCACAACGTTATACAGGATTTAATCTTCAATTGTTATTTCCCCATGAAGAAGGAAGAGACGCTCTTCAGATGCGTTTGAGCAACGCACCCCCAGAAAAAGAAAATGCAGCTTCCATTCTGTTAGACATTGATTATTTTCTAATAGATTCAAAGAATCTTTCTTCAGAAAGGGGATTGGAATGGGTGGAGAAAGCGCATGAAAACATATTGGCGGCATTCGAAGGGGCTATAACCGATAAATTACGACATCAATTTGAGGAGGAGAAAGTATGACATTTGCCATACCTTCATCATTGGGTATTAAAAATATAGATCTAACATCTGGTTCTGGTAATCCACTCTGGGTTGATGAAGAAATAAATCAGTGGCAAAATAAAACAACTTCACAATTTGAACGTATTAGCATTTTGCCACAATTTTACAAAATTAATCAGCCAGGGGAAGTCTTTAGATTTCTATATGACCATCCTGGTTTAATTGAAGTTGTGTTGGAAGCAGTGGAGATTTTACGAAATGTATTCGGACCGGATGCATCTCTGGAACTGGAATTGGTAACGGATCCAGAAGCGGATGAATCCGAGTTATTTGCCCTGGTAGAAGTCGATATGACTCCTGAAGTAGCCTTGCAAAAACTGGAGGAATTCGATCAAAATTGGCTTCTGGATCGAGAAGAAATTACTAAGGGACTTTTTAATGTAGATGTGACGTTTCGATGAGATTTCAATGGGAAACATTCATTAATCTTGCTGAAAGGCTACATCAGGAAAGTGAATCCTTTGTGGAAACAGAAGCCTATCAGCGCTCGGCAATTAGCAGAGCCTAT
Organism: Calditrichia bacterium; assembly: GCA_027039625.1. Taxonomy (GTDB): domain Bacteria; phylum Calditrichota; class Calditrichia; order RBG-13-44-9; family RBG-13-44-9; genus JALXCH01. The sequence continues at coordinate 20,071 of JALWDQ010000633.1, forward strand.
TACGGTGCATTTGGATTGGCACGCGAAATTGCAGTACGTGAAGGTCTTTCTTTAACTTTTACGGGGGAAGACCATAAAAATGTGGAACAGCATTTCCGGGGAAATTCACAAAAATTTCGTAAACAGATAGGAATAGAGCTGAATCGTTTAAGACGACTTCGGAATAAAGCAGATTCTGCGGAATCAATCTCGGGTTTGCCGAAGGAAACGCGAAAGGCTTTGGTGCAAGCACGAAATATTGAATCTAATTTAAAAAAGTTGTAAACAAAATTATTAGGAATGAATATATTTAGCACTGTGAGGTATTAAAATTTTAATTTTTTTAGAAAATAGACAGGTAACGTAATGCCAGAATATTTTATGTTAGAGCGGATTTTACTGCAAGGGTATAAATCAATTCATGAAGCAGATATTGAGCTTCGCCCTATTAATGTGCTGATTGGAGCAAATGGTTCTGGCAAATCCAATTTTATTAGTTTATTTAAGTTTATGAACCGTTTAGTCAATCAGGATTTGCAGAAATATGTATTACAATCGGGTGGAGCTGACCAGTTCCTTCACTATGGACGAAAGAAAACTGAGCGACTTCATATTGAACTCTGGTTTAGTAAAAATAATAAATTGGCAAATGGTTATGAATGTTCATTAATACCTACGTCAAAAGATTTATTAGCATTCGAAAAGGAAGTAATTTATATTCACAACCGTGAAAAATATAAAAAACCTTACATTATTGAAAAAACATTTCGTGTTCATGAAGAAACAATTATACCTAAATGGAAACAAAAACGTGTCCGTGTGTCGAAATATATCATGAAGGCTCTTCAATCGTGTAAATTGTATCATTTCCACGATACCAGTGATTCAGCCAGAGTTAAACAAACAGGCGATATTCACGACAATCTTTTCCTAAGACCAGATGCCTCGAATCTTGCCGCATATTTATTTCTGCTTAAAAAAACGAAACCAGACTATTATCACAATATTGTAGAAACCATTCGTCTGGCTGCACCTTTCTTTGGGGATTTTATTCTTCGTCCCTCACCTTTTAATCCTGATAAAATACGTCTGGAATGGAAAGAGAAAGGTTCAGATGTTCTTTTTGGCCCCAATTCACTTTCGGATGGAACGCTTCGTTTTATCTGCCTCACCACTCTTTTTATGCAACCACCCGAAAAGTTGCCATCAACTATTGTACTGGATGAGCCTGAACTTGGGTTACATCCCTATGCCATAGCTCTTCTGGCAGATATGGTTCGGAGTGTTGCCAAACATACGCAGGTTATCCTGGCAACCCAGTCGGTAACTCTTGTAAATCAATTCCTCCCGGAAGACATTCTGGTTGTTGACCGAATTGAGGGGAAAACCATCTTCCGACGTTTAACAGAAAAAGAGATGGCTTCCTGGCTTGAAGACTATGGTCTGGGAGATTTATGGGAGAAAAATTTGCTGGGGGGACGTCCTGCGTTATGACAAAAGTGCTTATTTATGTAGAGGGACAAACGGAAGAAACTTTTGTTCGTGATTTATTAGCGCCGTATTTCAAACAAAAATGCAGTATTTATTTAATCCCTTCGTTAGCAAGAACAAAACGAACCAGAGCCGGACGAGCGTTTAAAGGTGGGATTGTTTCATACGGTAAAGTTAAAAAAGATATTTTGAAGTTATTGGGTGACAGGAGTGCTGCATTAGTTACCACTATGTTAGATTTTTATGGTCTCCCCAATGATTTCCCTGGAAAGAAATCCCTCTCCTCAGGTTCCCCAACTGATCGTGTTCAACATTTAGAAAAGGCATTTGGGGAGGACATAGCCAGTACTCGTTTTCTCCCTTTCCTTGTTTTGCATGAATTTGAAACATTTATCTTTGTGCAGCCTGAAAAACTCGCCGAAGCATTGCCCGGATATCTGACGGAAGTTCAAAATTTAATTAAAAATGTTGGTCACTTAACTCCTGAAGAAATCAATGAAGGCAGGGACACCCATCCATCAGCACGAATTCTGAAACTATTTCCTACTTATCAAAAAAGATTGCACGGACCGCTTATTATCAAAAAAATTGGTCTGAATTTGGTCAGGAGCAAATGCCCTCATTTTAATAACTGGTTCTCTAATTTAGAAAAATTATGCCCTGGTTAATACGGAATGATTTCTTGAACCGTTCTTTCTTCAAGTGTTTTTTATTCAAAATAATTTTTGCGAGGCTTGTATGCTGTTTTTTCGCACATTACCTTCCGGAAGGGAATAATGTTCCACCCATCACCCCCCAAACTGTTCCAGAGCAATCTCCCGTTTTTTAATGCGAGAATTTACCTGATGGTACAGATCGCCGGTACCCAGATCGACCCATTCTCCTCGGTGGACATACACACTCAAAGGTTGTTCCTCGGCCAGTGCGGGTAAATAGAAGTCAGTGATAATGGAAGAGAACTCCGGTCGCAGATATTTTCGAGCTTGGGGAGTAAGAATCTGATAGCCCATAAAAATCCCTGTCTGCATTTTTTCGCCAGGAGGATTTCCCTTTCCCAGAAAACCCCGATGGTGGAATGCTTTATCAAAAATCACCAGGTTGTAATCCTGGTAGTTACGGGAAGGGAACACTGCCATGGTTGCTAAAGCAGGATGCTGGCGGTAATGGTGAATGAATTGAGGAAGAGAAATATCCGAAAGGATATCGGAATTCACGGTGAGAATCGTTTCTCCTGCGAAAAAATGTTCGGCGAAAGCAATACCTCCACCGGTACCCAGGATTTCAGGTTCCATGCTGTAAAGAATTTCCAGCTCCCCCTGGTAATGGGTGTTTAAATGCTGGATAATTTTCTCTCCCTGGTGGTGCAGGTTAATCACGACCCGCTGGAAACCGGCTTTTTCTATTTTCTGAAGAATTAAATCCAATAATGTGGAGTGCCCCACGGGGAGCAAGCACTTGGGCAGCTCGCGCGAAAGTTCCCCCATCCGTGTGCCGAATCCCGCAGCTAAAACCATTGCGGTACGTATTTCAGTGCTTTCCTTCATCGTGTTGTCTTAGATCCTTCTGCTAAACAAATTACAATCCATTTGATTTAAATTTAACCCAAATATATATTCAATCAAAATGTGAAAGCAAAAAAGGACTCTACGCATGAAACGAATTCTGGTAACGGGCGGCGCCGGTTTTCTGGGCTCTCATCTGGTGGAACGCCTTTTGAACGAAGGAAATGACGTTCTGTGTCTGGATAATTTTTTCACCGGTTCCAAACGCAATATTCTGCATTTAATGGACAATCACCGTTTTGAGCTTATTCGCCACGATATTACCCAGCCCATTTTGCTGGAAGTGGACGAAATTTATCATTTTGCCTGTCCCGCTTCACCTGTCCATTATCAGTACAATCCCGTAAAAACAATTAAAACCAATGTGATGGGTACCATACATATGCTGGGACTGGCCAAGCGGGTGAAAGCACGGATTTTACTGGCATCTACTTCCGAGGTGTACGGTGATCCCCAGGTCCATCCCCAACGGGAGGATTACTGGGGACATGTGAATCCCATTGGTATTCGCAGTTGTTATGATGAAGGCAAACGGGTGGCCGAAACGTTAATGATGGATTACCATCGGCAGAACAATGTGGATATTCGCATCATCCGGATTTTCAATACCTATGGTCCTCGCATGGCTGCCAACGATGGGCGGGTGGTAAGCAATTTTATTATTCAGGCGTTAAGAGGAGAGGATATCACAGTTTACGGCGATGGAAGCCAGACTCGCTCTTTTTGCTATGTGGATGATTTGATTGAAGGTGCTGTGAGGATGATGAATCAGGATGGTTTTATCGGACCCGTCAATCTGGGAAATCCCAATGAATTCACCATTCTGGAACTGGCTGAGAAAGTGATTCAGTTAACCGGTTCCCGGTCGAAGATTGTATTTAAACCGTTGCCCCAGGATGATCCCACCCAGAGGCGACCGGATATCTCTCTGGCTCGCCAGAAATTAAACTGGGAACCCACGGTGCAACTGGAAGAAGGGTTGAAGCGTACTATCCATTACTTCGATCGGTTGCTACGGGGTGAACCATTAATGCCCGGGCAGTGAGAAAGAAGTCAAATAAAATTAAAGGCTTTTATGAAAAAACGTGTGTTAATTATTCTGTTAATGGTTGCTCTGTCCTTCCCCCTCCTGGCGGGAGAAAGTATCCCTCCTTACCACTGGGTGTGGAATTATTTGAACTATTTGAAGGTAGCCGGGTATCTTCCGGAACTGGATATGACCAATGGACCGACGGACCGGGAAGTAATAGCTGGCTATTTGTTACATATTGACCCAGAAAAAATTCCAGAAGGTTCCCGGGAGTGGAAGATGGTGCGCATATTGTTTCGTGAATTTGCCGAAGAGATAAAAGAAATTGGGAATTCGGGGGGCGATCGCTCCCGGGAATGGTTACAGAAAATCCTGGAGCGTTTGCAAATGGCTGTGCTTCCGGAAACGGTGCGTTCACGGGTACGCTTCGGAGCGTTTGGAATGGTAACCCCTCGTTACAAAAACGAGGATGTGACCACGGATTTTCAGTTTCACACCCGATTGGGATTGCAATTTGGAAAACGGTTTACCCTGTATAATAATATGAAAGTGTTTAATCATCTACCAAAGGGCTATATTGGTAAAACTACTCGTAAGCTGTATGCCTACACCGAACAAGCGTATTTGCAAATAAACGGGGGAATTTTTCGTTTCAAAATCGGTCGGGATTACCTGGAGGTAGGACCCGGGCGTACCGGGAAGCTTTTGATGAGTGCGAACAGCCGTCCCTTCGATATGTATCACGCTCAGTTTGGTAAACGCTATTTTCATTTTTCGTTCTGGGGAATTATGCTGGATCCCCGTCCCATTGTGCAGGAGGAATTGAAACAGTACGCTCCGATTGCCCGACGTTACCTGAATGGCCATCGCCTTTCGGTGAATATTAAAAACCGTTATTTTGTAGGGGCTTCGGAAGTGATGGTATATGGCGGGCCCAATGCGAACTGGGATCTGGCATTTATGAATCCGTTTACTATTTATTACGGGCACCAGGCGAATGGACCGTATGCGCCTGGAAACGTGCTTTATTCTCTGGACTGGGATTTGTATTTACCGCACCAGGTAGAACTTTATGGAGAGTTTTTGGTAGATGATTTTCAGGTGGATAAAAAGGTTCCGGGTGATCTGGAACCCAATGAACTGGGACTGCTGGTTGGGGTTAATTGGGCGAATCCTCTCCGGTGGGCCACTTCCATGCTGGGAACAGAATATGTTCAAATTCGCAATCGCACCTACAATGCCCCGGTGAATGATTGGGAAAAGTATCTTCACCGCAATCAGGTAATTGGATACTACCTGGGAAATGATTTTAAACGCTGGAGTATTCAACTGGAGAAGTGGGTGCACCCCGATCTCTCGGTTAAAGGATTTGCTCATCTCATTCGCAAAGGGGAAGGAACGGTGGAAGGGGAGTTTAATACGGATTACATGAATTACACTGTAGAAGAAGGATATCACGAACCCTTCCCCTGGGGAATTGTGGAACGCCACTGGCAGTGGGGTGTGGCGCTATTTTATCGTCCCCATCCTCTGGCAAATATTACCTTGAATATTGCTTACAACGATTTCCATAATTACCAGCACGTAACCGGTGCTACGCATTCGGAAATAAGCGCTTCGGTAAACCTGTGGTTACAATGGGATACAGTATTCCGTACTTCCCGGCTGGAAATCGATCGCTGGCAACTGGAGTTCGATAATCCGGATTCGGAGGAGGAAAAGTGAAGGGATTCCTCATCGGTCATTATACGGATGCTGCGGGAGGAACCGGGTGCACGGTGGTATTGTGCCCCGAAGGAACCATTGGCTCCGGAATGGTCCGGGGTGCGGCTCCCGGTACCCGCGAGTACGCCCTGCTGGATCCCCATCGTAAAGTGGAGGAAATCCATGCTGTATTTCTTACCGGCGGAAGCGCTTTTGGGCTGGATGCTGCCGCGGGTGTGATGCGCTTTCTGAAAGAACGGGATGTGGGATTTCCCACTATTTTCGGAAAAGTTCCCATTGTGCCTGCTGCGGTGGTGTACGATTTGTATTCGGGACAATCTGAATCTTTTCCCACCGCCGAAAATGCCTATGAAGCTTGCCAGAGGGCAGAAGAAGGAGAACCCCCTCAAGGGCGGGTAGGAGCTGGAACCGGTGTGACTGTGGGGAAATGGGCCGGATTGGAATATATGATGCCCGCCGGAATTGGCTGGGCGCAGGTCGTCTGGAAGAATGTTCAGGTGGAAGCATTGTCGGTAGTGAATCCCGTGGGAGATGTGGTGGACGGACAGGGAAACATTATTGCCGGTGCACAAAAAGACGGGCGTTTTCTGGCTCAGGGGAATCCCACCCTGCGCTGGGAACCACCGGATGTGGGATTGGGGCAGAACACCATCCTTACCGTGCTGATGACCAATGCCCGATTAACTAAATTGCAGCTTCATTTAATGGCAGATCGAGCGCATCTGGGAATTGCCCGGGCCGTGGTACCTTCGCACACTGCTTACGATGGGGATATCGTGTTTACCCTTTCCCGGGGTGAAGTACCGGTTAATTCCGAGACGGTTTTCGAAATGGGCATCGAAGCCGTGCGTCAATCGATTCTTAACGCTGTTTCCTACTAAAGAAGACTTCTGTTTAAATGCAAGTACATACCCAAAAATTTCGATTTGGATTGTTTTTAATCATCTCTTCGCTTTCCCTGCTGGTGTTACTTGCTGTGGTTACCAGCCGCCATTTATTCAAGAAAACAGATAAATATTACATTGCTTACGAGAATGTGTCCGTGAGCGGCCTGGAAGTGGGGAGTCCGGTTAAATATCTGGGAATTACAGTGGGAAGCATTACGGATATTCGAATCGATCCCAAAAATGTGAATCGCATCATTGTGGAAGTTTCGCTGGATAAAGGGACGCCCATAAAACAGGATGCGCGTGCGGATATTGCCAGCATTGGGATTACCGGCTTAAAAATGATTGAAATCCATGGAGGCAGTAATCAGGCACCGCTCTTGAAGCCGGGGCAGTTCATCCGGGCAGGAACCTCTATGACCATGCAAATTACCGGCAAGGCAGAGGTTATTTCCGAAAAACTGGAACGATTGTTAAACAACCTGAATCAGGTAACTCAACCGGAAAAGATGGAAAAAATTTACCAGCTGGTGGAAAACGCCACCGCAACTTTTTCCCGGTTGAATCGCATCCTCTCCGAGAACAGCCAGTACCTGGCGGTAACTTTGAGACGGAGTGCTCATATTACCGCCCAACTGGATAGTATGACCGCTGCGATGAAACAATCCGCAGAAGAGATTAATCGCTTAATCGTAAGTGATACGTTAAAAGATATTATTGTGAATGCCCGGGCTATTTCTGAAGAAATTAAAAAGGCGCGATTGGTAGATCTGGTGAAGCAGCTGGCTCTGGTGGTAGAGCGCACCAACAATATTCTTATTCAGGTGGAACACGATCTGGGGCAGGGCAGCCAGACCTTCAACGAAAGTATGAAGGAATTGCGCAGCAGCCTGGAATACCTGAACCAGGTGAGTCAAATGTTAAGTGAAGATCCGTCAATTTTAATTCGCGGAACCAAACCTGGAGATATCCCGGATAAGAAACTGGAGAAATAAATGCGCTGGCGAACCATTTTTGCAGGAATAAGTGTTGTTCTTTTGTTGCTGGGATGCAGCCGGAAAACCATCGAACACAAATATTATCTTATTGAACCACCGGAGATTCTCCCAAAGAGTACAGAGCCCATTCCGGAGAGGTTCAGGGACAAATTTTGCGTGATTCTCCCGGCGCGGATTTCTCCGCAGTACAACAAGCACAAAATTGCCCTGCGAACGGGAGAGAAAGAACTCTCGTACTATGTCTATCACCAGTGGGCGGTGTCTCCCCGGGAAGCGTTTACCCGTTTTGTGGAAATGGAAATTCAGAACGCACATCTTTTCCGTCGGGCAGGTACCGAGGTCTGGAAATACAATCCCGAATACCAAATATCCACCGATGTTAGTTATCTGGAAGTGCAGTTGGATGGAGAAAAGGCCATCGCGCACCTGGCAGCCCGGCTGGATTTAATCCGTCAGTACGATCAGAAGTCCGTGGTAACCCATCAATTCGACCGCTTTCAACCGCTGCCCCGAAGAAATTTAGATCTGTTTGCTGTAACCATTTCCCGGATATTTCATGAAGAACTCAACCAGTTCATTACCCGAATTCGGAAATGGGCGGAGGAATCGGAAAAATAAACCCTGAAATTCTCCCTGGCAAACCGGAGTCTCCAGAAACGTAAAAACGAGGCTTTTACCGCATTTCAGTTATTTAATCCGAATGATTGGGAATTAAAAAGGAATGTTCTGAATACCCGAAGCGCAAGTGCAAAAAGCATCAGTTACCCGGTATTAGTTGAAAAATAGGCAATTGGGCTATGTTACAAATCGGTAATTTCGCGGTGGGGTTTCGGTTTTTTGAGTAAAATCTATTTTGGGGAATAGATTGAGGATGACTGCATTGGAAAATGAAAATAATCGTGCTCCACTGGAATGGCATTGGGAAGGCAATGTGCTATTCTTGAAAGGAAAACTTACTTTACCGGCGATAGAAACATACCAGAAAACATTATTTCGGGAACTGCTGGATGTTCCTGTCAATTCGATTGAAATCTCGCTGAGCCAGGTAGAACGAATAGACAGCACGGGAGTTGCCGTGCTGGAAGAAATGCGGCGGCAATTGCAACGGAAAGGAAAGACGCTTCAATTGGTTCAGGTGCCAGACCATTTGCATGCGGCTTTAAAGATGTTTGCATTACCATCCGAAGGTGAGGAGCCTGCCGCCCCCCGGGAATCCTGGATCGAGCGGCTGGGTGAAGCGGTTTATCAGTTCTGGACGGTGGATTTTGTTCAATTTCTTTATTTGATGGCGGATATTTTTTACTGGTCTCTTGCCGAGCTGTTGGGCAAAAGGCAGCGCCGAAAAGGGGAATTCGTAAATCAAGTGGTGTTAATGGGTGCCAATGCTGTACCCATTGTGGGCACCATTGCACTGCTCATCGGACTGGTTGTGGCATTGCAATCGGCTGCCCAATTGCGTCAGTTCGGTGCGAATGTTTACGTGGCAGACCTCATCGCCATTAGCATGGTGCAGGAGATGGGTCCTTTACTCACGGCAATTGTTGTTGCCGGTCGCAGCGGCTCGGCAATCGCTTCGGAAGTGGGAACCATGGTCATCACCGAAGAAGTGGATGCGCTGAAAACCATGGCCATTTCCCCGGTACGATACCTGATCATCCCCAAAATTCATGCCTTGCTTCTCTCGCTGCCTTTGTTAACTATGCTGGCTAATTTCCTGGGAATCCTGGGCGGAACAATTGTCGGTTATTTTTATCTGGATATTTCTCCCTATGTCTTTTACCATCGCATGGTTCAGGTTCTGGAATTTCGTGATTTGTTTACGGGATTTGTGAAAAGTCTGGTCTTTGCAGGGCTAATTGTGATTACCGGCAGTTTTTACGGATTTCGGGTACAGGGAGGCCCGGAAGGAGTGGGACGGGTAACCACAGCTTCGGTGGTAACGGCGATTTTTCTGGTGATTCTGGCAGACAGCTTTTTGGGGTTGCTGTTTTATTAATGAATTGAGGCAGGAAAGCATTGGAACAGGAAAATAAGAGGGTTCTGGAAATAGAATGGAGAAGTCTGCACCCATTATTCGGGTAGAAAATTTGTTTGCCCGCTTCCAAAAACGGGTAATCTTAAAGAATGTAACCTTCCAGGTATATCCCAACGAAATTGCCGTAATTCTGGGAACCAGCGGGTGCGGAAAAACCACCGTACTCAAACACCTGATGGGATTGTATCCGGTGCAGCGAGGCGATGTCTGGTTAATGGAACACCATCTGAACGATATTTCCGATTACGAATACCAGAAACTGGTGCGTCAGGTGGGTGTGTTGTTCCAGAATGGTGCACTGTTAAATTCCCTGACGGTGGCAGAAAATGTGGCCATTCCGCTGGAACAACACACCCGGTTATCCGAATCGGTCATCGATTATCTGGTGAGGGTGAAATTACGATTAGTAGAATTGAGTGAAGCATACTATCTGTATCCGGCACAGCTTTCGGGAGGTATGCGTAAGCGGGCAGCTCTGGCTCGTGCACTGGCTCTGGATCCGCCCCTACTTTTTTGTGATGAACCTTCGGCGGGATTGGATCCCATTACCCTCCGTGCGCTGGACGATCTTTTCCTGATGTTGAAAAATCAATTAGGAATTACCATCGTTATGGTAACCCACGAAATTCCCAGTATTTTGCGCCTGGCGGACCGCGTTATTTTTCTCCATCAGGGAGAGGTCATCTTCAACGGTTCCCTGCAGGATGCCCTTTCCCGATCTCCTCAACCCGTTCAACACTTTTTCCAGGAAGGGCTTCCCAATCCAGAATAAACTTTACTTATCCCAGCTTTTCAAAGAAGCGATTACGATTCAATCTCCCGAAGTTCCTGCTCAATTCGTTTAACCACTTCTGCTTTGCGAAACAGGGAAATAAATTCATCGGGTGTTTCTGCCATCAACAATTTGCTGCGAATTTCTCCATCCCGCAGAATACTGGCGATATTCGCCAGGGTTTGCAGGTGGCAGAGCCGCCGATTGGGAGAACTCACCACAGCAAAAATTAAATTTACCGGTTGGCCATCCGGGGAGTTAAACAATACCGGCACTTGTGGACGGTAAGCGATCACCCGCATCCGATTAATTATAGGAGAGATGACGTGCGGTACGGCAATCCCCGAACCGATCCCGGTACTCAATGTGTTCTCCCTCCGGAAAAATTCGTGCACCAGCTGGGCATAGTTGGTGGTAATATTTAAATCCGCGAGCAGTTGACTGATTTCCTGCAAAATAGTTTCTTTACTGCGTGCTTTTCCATCCAGCACGATGAGAGAAGGCTCCATGAACTGACTCACCGAAACGAAGCGCACTCGCCGTTGTTTGCGGATTTCTTCCAGCAAAATTAAGTCTTCCTCACCCAGATTCCGTTTTTTCTGGTAGGCGGGCAGTAATATAATGGGAGCACGTTCGATTTCGTTGATTTCGGTTATTTCAATATCGTAGTATCCCAGTTCGTGGCGCACTGTGGTCATTAACTGGTTTCGAAGCGTATCCAGCAGGAAGAGCTTTCCCTGTTGTTCTGCCCGGATGAACATCACTCGCAAAATACCAAACGCCATTTTACGTAGAGCATCCAGTTGCTGATTGCGATGAATGCGGCATTTTAAATCCACCTGTGCCATGCAGGAGAGCCCAAATCGACTTTCGATGTCGATAAGCATTCCGGTTTCCACCCCGTATCCTGTAAAGAAGGGGATACGTTCCAGCAGTTCCCGGCGTCCGGCGTATTCACCAGAAAGGGGTTGATTGAACAGAGCCAGTTGCGGAAAGAGCAGGTTGAAGAGGGGTTTGGCCAGTATTTCAGTAACCCGTCCTCCACCCGTAGGAGCAAGCTTCATCCCCACCTTTATGGGACGCCGATAAAATCCTTTCACAAAAGAAATCTCGTGATGATAGAGTAGGGGACCGACCAATCCGGTAACGAAATGCACATCCATATTGCGGATATCGCTGTCCAGCCAAACAATAATATCACCTCGTGTTACATACAAACTTTTCCAGAGGTTTTCCCCTTTTCCCCGATAATCCCCTGTTTCCGGGAGTATCTCCGAGCTTAAATAAACGGTTGCTCCGGCTTTTCGGGCAATTTCCCGCGTACCATCGATGGAACCGCTATCCACAACCACAATTTCGTCCAGCAGAGGGTAGCGGTCCATAAGCTGTTTTTTTAGTTTCTTAACAATCTTACCAATCGTAGCAGATTCGTTGAGGGTGGGTAAGCATAAACTAATGCTTAGCTTTTGTTTCTCCTTCCGTCTAATAAGTTCGGGAATATTGTTGAATTGTGTGTATGAAAACGTACGTGTTTTAACCCAGGTATTTAAGTCCATTGCACACTCCTTCTTTTTGGGCAATTGGACATCCCTGTGATTAAATATCCCTTTTGCGCGAGGACCGTGAATTTCTTTTTGCGACGCGTCGTAATCTCTATTGAATAAAACTTTCCGCGTGAGGTAGAGTTCCCGTATTAGAGAAAACGAAGTGATGAACCAATGACAAATTTTGAAAATAAAAATTTTGTTCTAAATCATATTCGGAAGAAAATTGGAAAACTAAATTAAAATGTGATGAAAATTTAGTCAGTTGCAGCGCAAATTTCGACAATCAGAAAAATTAGCATAAAAAGCCATAATTTTGTAACATCTTGTTTTTAATGAATATATGCTTTAATAGAAATTTTCAGGAATTGGGAAATTAAATGGCATGAAAGTTGTACAATATAATAGCAGAAGATGAATGGAGTGTAAAGATGTTAACGTCGAGAGATCAGATTAAGAAGATTTTTGAATTTCAGAAACGAAAGTCTCAAGAGTTAAAACGTCAGGTAACACATTCGTAGGCTCTGGCGCTCTGGTTAACGCAGAAATTGGTGGGGGAGCGTGGTAAAAAGAAAATGGAAAAATCATCTACCGAATTGTTCATTTATTAGTAAAGGAGCAAGGAAATGAATCAGAATAGCGATTTTCAAAGACGCCAACTGGATGCCATACAGAATTACTATTTAATGATGAAACATCGGATGAAAAAGAATATATCCCTGACGGATGCCATTATTTCCTGGTTTACGGAAGGGTATGCAGAGAAATTTCGGGAAGAGTATTTCCGTCAAAATACATTTGCCTCATAGAGAGAGTTTCATAGGGCCTCCTTACCTTCAGGGATGAAATAGTTCTCCTCCTATCGACCGGGCCGGCACTGAAAAGTGCTGGCCTTATTTTTTACCAATGAATTGAACTATTAACCGTCGGTGGCGGCTGCGGTTATCGAAGTCCAGAAAAATAATCTGTTGCCAGGTTCCCAACAACAAACGTCCTTTACGAAATGGAACGGTAAGTGAGGGTTTAAGAAGAGCAGCACGCAAATGGGCGTATCCATTACCGTCGTGCCAGGTGTTATCGTGATGGTAGGACTTTCGCATGGGGATGATTTGTTCCAGAAATTCCGGTAAATCCCGGAGTAATCCCGGCTCGTATTCGATGGTTGTTAAAGCACCGGTACTTCCGGGAACGAAAATGGTAACCTGTCCTTCCTGAAACTGATGTTTCTGTAATAAATCACTCACCTGAGGGGTGATATCAATAATGTCGGTAAATCCTCTGGTTTGTAATTCAAGCTCTTCTGTAAGGATTTCCATTACTCATCTTTCTCCAGAATTTTATTCAAATCATAAGCAGTTCCGTTAGGTAAGTCCTGTGCGGTAAAATGAATTCCCCGGGACATCAGTTCTCGAAACTGTTGGACTTCTTCCCGGGAGAGGAACACGTAGGGAAGATATTGATGCCGATTCTCTTTAAAATGTATTCCACCTATATTCACTTCCTGAATAGGCACCTGCTGTTCTACCAATTGAATTAAGGTATCCACTGAACGTAATAAGATTAGAGTTAAGTGTTCTTCCTGCATCCAGGATCTGGATTTTTCAGCACATTCGGATACGGAAAGAATTTCAACGGGAATATCTGAAGGCGCTGCAATCAAAAGCAGGTTCTTTTCCCACTCATTTTGTGCAATTTCATCATCGCATACCACCAGACGTTTAATGGGGAGTTGACTGCACCAACCAACAATCACCTGTC
>JALWDQ010000634.1:0-1013 GCA_027039625.1 Calditrichia bacterium
ACCACCTTCTGGGGAATCGACACCCTCTTTGTCACCTCCTCCCAAATCCCCTGTTGCCGCATCCAAGGGGCGATTCCAATCAGTGGACTATGCGTCGAATACAGGCTATAATTCTTCATAAGATACCGCCTGATGATAAAGATTTATCAGTAACTATGTAGACATTTATCACGTCTTTTTGTCAAAGGTTACCCCCATTTTCCTCTTTAGTCAAGTGTCCGCTAATTTGCGCCAAAATTAGGTTTGAGGCACTCAAAGGAAGTGACTGTTACCTTGATCGCCTTTTTTCAGTGGAGTCATAATTTAAATGAAGACAGATTGGCTATTCTTCTTATATACGATTTTCTGGGTATTCGCGTCTCAGGATATTGCTTCTTACATTCAACGCTCCATCAAGCAAAATTTATTCATCTTTTTTTCTTGTATTCTATTGCTTGGTGGTGTGGTGATGTTTATGCTATTCGGCAATCCTTGGACGGTTGAGCAAGCGTCGTGGATAAGGTATTCCAGCTTTCCTATGCTTGTTTTGGGAGGAAACGGTTGTCTCAACACTTTTCGCATCCTTTGGAAGGACTCAAAGGATTGATATTGCCACCGTTCATTCTGGGCTAATTGCAGTCGACGGGGCCTCACAGCCTCCACCGCCGTTCCCGAACCGTGCGTGACAGTTTCCCGTCACACGGCTCTTCGTACGATGAGCCTTTGTCATAGGCACCTTGGGCCGTGGACTTCGTCATGGCAGTGGGCATGGAGGAGCGCCAGGTTGCGGGTGCTGCTGTCCCGTCGATTCCCATTGATATGGTGGACTTCCATGACATCGCTGCTCATGAAATGCAGGCCGCAATGTGCGCAGCGGCCTCGCTGCCTTTTCAGCAGGGTGACAACCCGTTGGTTGGCCAAAGGATAGCGTTGCAGGTGTTATCCGTCATCGGACCTCTTGCCACCTGCTACTTACCAACTCGCGAACCCGCTTGGCGATTTTTGCGTCTGCAATAAAAATAAAGTCCAATGTC
>JALWDQ010000635.1:0-1013 GCA_027039625.1 Calditrichia bacterium
TTTCCAGATTCTCATCTGGTTTGGGCTTACAGTTTTGTTGATTGGGTTAAACGTTCTGAACACGGGCGAAATTTCCTTCCTCACCCTGCGCAATGCGGGTATCTTTTTACTCTATTTTGTGCTGGGATATCTGTTTTATGCCACCGTGTTTGTGGGCATCGGTTCACTCTTCTCCAGCGAAGAAGATGCCCATCATTTGAACCAGTTTATGCGCATGCTGTCCATTTTCCCCATTGTGCTGGCTATTCTGGTGCTGGAAAGCCCCAACTCCCTGGTGGTGCGCATTCTCTCGTTTATTCCTCCCTTAACCCCCACATTTATGATTTTGCGCATCCCCATGGGGAATCCGCCCATTATGGATTATTACATTTCGGTGGGAATCATGCTGGCGTCCATTTTAATCGGGACGCTGTTTGCCGGGCGGTTGTTTAAAATTGGCAGCCTGATGTACGGACGGCGCCCCCGTCCCGGAGAAATTCTACGCTTGCTCTTCTCCCGGTTGTAATAAAAAGTTTGAGCAGTGCCCTCGCTCGTCCACTCGGGATGGAGTGGGCAAATGGGTTTTGCGAAGATGGTCGTGGCATTTTAATTGGGATCGCAGAATTGGACATTAAAAAAGGCATCCGCAGGTTGGATGCCTTTTTTCGGAATGAAAAAGTGATCGTATAAAATTATTTTTCTTCTTCTTCGGAATCGCTCTCCCCGGAATCGTCTTCCTCTTCGTTCTCTGCGCTATCTTCTTCTTCCTCCTCGGTTTCTTCGGATTCTTCTTTTTCCTCTTCCTCCTTTTCCTTCTCTTCTTCCTCTTCTTCTTCTTTCAGCTCTTCATCTTCCCGCTCCAGCAGGTTCTCGTCTTCGTGGAGCTTGTAAAGAATGACATAAATGATGGTCAGTCCCGCATTGCCGATGGCACCGGCGTAAGCCACAACCGTTCCGGCCAGAATAATCAGGAAAAAGGCGAAGATGTAAGCGGAAACAACATACGTTCCCGGTAAAGCGGCAGCCACGTGATG
>JALWDQ010000636.1:0-1012 GCA_027039625.1 Calditrichia bacterium
TATGATATGGGCGATGGATTATACTCTCCTTAACAATAAACGATTTGGGAGGAGATCCGATGCCGAAAAATAAAATTCAATTTCAACGTGGTCTAAGTTTGCCTGAATTCATCAACAAATACGGCACAGACCAACAATGCCGGGAAGCCTTGGTTCAATTTAGATGGCCCAAGGGCTTTGTATGCCCATTATGTGGCTGCACCGTATATTACGAGGTCAAGACCAGGATGCTTTTCCAATGCAAAGCGTGTAAACGCCAGACATCACTGATCAGCGGAACGATCTTTGACTCAACAAAACTTCCATTGTCCATTTGGTTTCTTGGCATTTATCTGTTAACGCAATCAAAGGATGGAATATCATCCCTCAATCTTGCGCGATCACTGGGTATCTCTGCCAATGCCGCCTTGCGGATGAAACATAAGTTACAACATGTAATGAAGCAGCGTGATGACAGTAAGCCATTGTCAGGTTTCCTTCAGGTTGATGACGCCTATCTGGGCGGAAAACGTCGGGGAGGGAAACGCGGTCGGGGGGCTCCCGGCAAGACACCGTTTCTCGCTGCCGTAGCCACCAATGAAGATGGCCATCCAATTTCGATGAAATTTAGCCAAGTCAGCGGATTCACAAAAGATGAAATAACATCTTGGGCCTTAAAACATGTACATCCGGAATGTATTGTCGTCTCCGATGGTCTTAATTGCTTTCCAGGCTTTGTCCAGGCGCATTGCACTCACAAGGCAATTATTACCGGCGGTGGTCCTGACAGTGTGAAACGACCGGAGTTCAAGTGGGTTAATACCATGATTGGGAATGTTAAGAATTCTATTCTCGGCACGTATCATTCCGTGAGTGAAAAACATGTTCCTCGTTACCTTGCTGAATTCTGTTATCGATTTAATCGACGTTTTCAACTTGATAAAATGATCAAACGGTTGGCCTATATGGCCGTTGACGCAGCACCTATGCCACAGTATCGACTTACGCTTGCTGAGGTTCGGTGGTAATCAGG
>JALWDQ010000637.1:0-1011 GCA_027039625.1 Calditrichia bacterium
CCCCCGACGTTGAGTATCTGCTGACGACCACGCTCCAGGGATGGAAGCGCCCTCTGCGGCGCAAGGCCATCCCCTTGGATGCCGTGCTCTATCCCGAAGCACGGCTCGATGCCTACGCGCTGTGGGCTGCGTGGGTTCGTCGGCTCGATCCACAGGTCGAGGAAGCCGCCGTGGTGCTTCGCAAGGAGGCCCCATGGTGGCTCATTGTCGTTCCCCGCGAGAGGAACTAAGACATCCAATGAAGAAGGAGGCAAGGAAATGGCTACGGTTGTCAATCAGGTGAATGTCATCGGAACGATCAGCAGGGCGCGGTTGCTTCCCGACGGAAGTGTGCGGGCACGGGTGCTCGTGCGGCGCACGCCGGGGATGCCGACCAATCCGGACGGGAAGGGCTTCGATGCCGTTACCGCTATCTTTACCCACCGCCTTCCGGCAACGGAGATGCGCAAACTGCTGCCCTCCGGAACGGTGGTCTCCATCTCCGGCTTCCTCCAGCAGCGCGATACCAAGGTCTCGCTTGCCGACCTGCTCAGACGGGCTAACAGGGATAAGAAAAGCGATGAGGCGGTCGAAGTCGACGCCGAGGCGATGAAGCTCCTGGAGCAGACATTCGTTCCGCGTCCCATCACCGAGATCGTCGCCGAGTCGTGGATGATCCATCGCAAGGGTGGCAACAAGGCCAACGGCAACGACAAGGAGGCCGAGGTGTAGTTGACAAACAGGGAAACCTCGACTATACTAAGTGTGTCGGGGTTTCCGCTCATTGGACAAGGGCGTCTTGTCCAATGAGCGGAGGCTCTGAGAGACCTCCGGATTTGGGGGAACCTTAACAACTCAAATAGATGATGGCTATGATCTCCCCGACAGACCGGGGAGTGTATGGGCCTTGCCGTCGCCCAAAGTGCGGCAGGGCGTCGATGGTACCCCCCTCGGCGCACCGGCATCCTTCGAGGTCGTCTTGTCTGCGCCCTCGAAGGAATAGCCGGGGGCGCAGACAGGATGACTTTACTG
>JALWDQ010000638.1:0-1009 GCA_027039625.1 Calditrichia bacterium
GAAGTGTTTAATCCCGATGTGGGACACAAAGAGATACAAGCCCGAATTTTACAATACATTCGCACCAATCGCCTTCCCCATGCCTTCTTATTTTACGGGAACGAGGGAGTGGGTAAAGAAGCATTTGCCATCGAACTGGCTAAATTACTGAATTGCGAAAAGGGACCTTTTATGGTGTGCGGTACCTGTTCCCAATGCGTTAAAATTGGGAAATTGCAGCACCCGGATGTTCAGTTTATTTTTCCCATTCCTGCCAGTTCCAATGTAAAACCCGAAACGATTGCCGGGGTTCTGAAGGACAAAGCCGAGAACCCCTACCTCCGCACCCGCTTTCCGGGCAAAAACACCTTCATCAGCATCGACACTATCCGGGAGTTAAAACGAGAAGCGCGCTTTAAACTGTACGAAGGGAAGAAAAAAGTATTCATCATCAGCGAGGCAGACCAGATGCGCCCGGAAGCAGCCAATGCCCTGCTCAAACTGCTGGAAGAACCCCCCGAAAATCTGATGCTCATCTTAATCACCTCCCATCTGCACCGCATTTTGCCCACCATTCGTTCCCGCTGTCAGCTGATTTACTTTCCGCCCCTGCCCGGAGATGTGCAACTGAGTATCATCCGGCGCTATCTGCCCGAACCTCCGGAGAACCTGGCTCTGATTACCCGCTTAAGCATGGGTAATCTGAAACTGGCTTTCGATTTTCTGCGCAACGATGTCGTGGAAAAGCGGGAGAAAGCGGTGGAATTCCTGCGCAAAACCGTGCGCATCGAAAGGTCGCAGGAACTAATGAAACTGGTGGAAGAATTGACCTCGGGGAAAGATCGGGAAGCCATGCACCTTCACCTTTTCTTTTTACTGGTCTGGTTTCGGGATGCCGTGCACCTGAAAAATTCTCCGGAACGACCCGAGCAAATCATTAACAGCGACATGCGCAGTAACCTGGAAGGCTTCGTTCGGGGATATCCCGGAACAAATTTCCCTGCCTGCGTAGAAGCGGTAGAAACGGCTA
>JALWDQ010000639.1:0-1007 GCA_027039625.1 Calditrichia bacterium
TGCGGAAGCCGTTCAAACGGCCGACAATGTAGCTACCTTTAAATTTGTGGTGCGCAAGGTGGCACAGAAATACAACCTGCACGCCACCTTTATGCCCAAACCGGTGTATGGAATTAACGGCTCGGGTATGCACGTCCACCAATCTTTATTCCGCAACGGAGAAAATGCTTTTTACGATCCCAATTCGCCGGATGGCCTCTCTGAGATAGCGAAATATTATATCGGTGGGATCCTGAAACACGCCAAGGCGTTTGTGGCCATCACCAATCCGCTCATTAACTCCTACAAGCGGCTGGTGCCGGGATACGAAGCACCGGTGAACATTGCCTGGTCGGAGCGCAATCGCAGTCCGCTGGTGCGGATACCGGCAAAGCGGGGGATGAGTACCCGGATCGAAGTGCGGGTGCCGGATCCCTCTTCCAATCCCTATCTGGCGCTGGCGGTGATGCTGGCAGCGGGAATTGATGGCATCGTAAATAAGTTAACTCCGCCACCGGCAGTCAATAAAAACATTTTTACCATGAGTAAACGGGAAAAACGCCGTCTGAGAATTGAGGAACTCCCGGCCAATCTTTCGGAAGCCATCGATCAACTGGAAAAGAACCAGGTAATGCGGGAAGCGCTGGGCGAACACATCTTTACTCATTTCATTAACGCCAAGCGCATGGAATGGAGCGAGTACATCTCCCAGGTACATGAGTGGGAACTGGAACGCTATTTCACTTACTATTAATCCCACTGCTGGGGGGTAACTCTCGTATCCCAAATATTGCAAACCAACAGAGGCCGATGGACTCTCGGTATTTAATGGGGTGCTATTAAAAAACGAGGAAGGCGGAATTAAGATTGCCTTCCTCGTTTTGTATTAAAGAGGAAAATGGGGTTAATCTTTCATGAATCGCTGATACCGTTCTTCCAGCAAACGTTCCATTTCCACCAATTCGATGTCCGTGATTTTATGAGAATGTTCCAGGTCATCCAGTTGTTTGCGGAGCAACCGATACCAC
>JALWDQ010000640.1:0-3280 GCA_027039625.1 Calditrichia bacterium
CGAAGGGAAAAATGCGGTGCAAACCCAGAGCTACGGGCCGGAAGCCCGCGGCGGTGCCAGCAAGAGCGAAGTGATTATCAGTGATGGCGAAATTCTTTACCCCAAAACCACCCGGGTGGATTACCTCCTGGCACTCAATCAGGAATCGTGCGATAAATACGCCCGCGACCTGAAAGAGGATGGATTGCTGTTGGTGGATTCCGATGCGGTGGAACATCTCCCCCCGGTGAATGTGGTGGCGCTGCCGCTCATTCAAACCGCACGCGAAAAAGTAGGCCGGGTGATGACCACCAACGTGGTAGCGTTGGGAGCACTGGTGGAAATCAGTAAAGTGGTAAAATACGAATCCCTGAAAAAGGCGGTGTTAAACCGGGTGCCGAAAGGAACCGAACCTCTCAACCTGAAGGCTCTGGAACTGGGTCGCCAGTTGGCCAGGGATTATTTGAAACAGTTTGAAGTAACAACGGAGGGCTAATCTTGAAACAGAGAACACTCACGATTATCAAGCCGGAATGTGTGGCAGAAAAACATATTGGCGATATCATTGCCCGCATCGAAAAAGCGGGTTACGAAATATTAGGCCTGAAAATGGTTAAGCTTCTGAAAAGAGATGCCGAACAATTCTATCTGGTGCACAAAGAACGGCCCTTTTACGGGGAACTGGTAGAATACATGACCAGTGGTAAAGTTGTGGTGATGGTGCTGGAAAAAGAAAATTGTGTGGAGGATTTTCGCCAGTTCATCGGTGCCACCGATCCTCAGAAAGCGGCGGAAGGTACCATTCGCAAAGATTACGGAAAAAGCATTCAATTTAACTGCATCCATGCTTCCGATAGTGTAGAAAATGCTGCCAAGGAAGTGGCTTTCTTCTTCTCGGAAAAAGAGCTTCTGGCATGTTTATAACCGTGGGCAGGACAGGAGAGCAAAAGGTCTAAGTACAAAACATTGAGGGAAGCGTATGAGCGAAGAGAAAAAAGTTCTGGATATCGGTATCCTCTCGCAAGAGGGGGCACTGCCCATGGAGGAAGACCAGCAATTTAAAAAGGTGGTGGTGATTGGAGCTGGTACCATGGGGCAGGGGATTAGCCAGTTGGTGGCATCCAAAGGACTGGATGTAGTGATTATTGAGAAGGACGAAGAGAGTGCCAAACGGGCGCTGGAAGGCATCGAACGGAACATTGATCGCGAAATTGCCCGTTGGACCATGACCGCCAGCGAAAAGAAAAACATCCTGAACCGCATTGTGCTCTCCTGGAATCTGGATGACGCCCGCCTGGGCGACCTGGTGATTGAATCGGTTCCCGAAGACCTGGAACTGAAACAAAACATCTTCAAGAAATGCGATGAAATTTGTGACCCCGCAACAATTTTCATTACCAATACTTCAACCCTCAGTATTACCGAGATTGCTTCCATCACCAATCGGGAAGACCGAATTATTGGAATGCATTTTCTGAATCCCGTACCCAAAATTCCACTGGTGGAAATCATTCGGGGACTGAAAACTTCGGACGAGACCTTCAAACTTACCAAGCGATTCGCTGAGATTCTGGATAAGACGGCTGTGGAGGTGTTTGAGTATCCCGGATACATTACCACCCGCGTGATTGTTCCCTTTATCAACGAAGCCTTATTTATTTTGATGGAAGGCATTGCCAGTGCAGAAGACATCGATACGGCGATGAAGCTGGGATTTAATTTTAACATGGGACCTCTGGCGCTGGCAGATATGATGGGGCTGGATGAGTTGCTGCGCATTATGGAAGCCCTCTTCCGGGAATTGGGCGAGTTAAAGTATCGTCCCTGCCCCCTGTTGAAAAAATTGGTGCGTGCCGGACATCTGGGGCGCAAAACAGGTAAAGGAATTTTCGAATATCCCGAAGCGAGTCGGGATTAAACAAAGACGCTCTTTTCCCCGGTGCCAAAAGGGGCGTTGAAGAAATGATTGAACCATTTGTTTCCGGAGGGACGCTCTCTTATGAAAGTATTGGTTCTTAATGCCGGTAGTTCGTCGGTTAAATATCAGCTTATTATTCCCGAAACGCGCGAAGTGATTGCCCGCGGGGTTGTGGAACGCATTGGCCTCACCGGTGCTGTACTTACCCATAAAGCATACGATAAACTGGAAATCAAACTTACGGGCGAGATTCTGGATCACAAAGTGGCTATCGAGTATGTGCTAACCATCCTGTTAAGTAAGAATCACGGGGTGCTGAAGGATAAAAACGAAATCGATGCAGTGGGTCATCGGGTGGTGCACGGTGGCGAGGCATTTAGCGGCTCTGTCCTCATTACCTCGGAAGTCATTGCCGAACTTACCAAATGTATCGATTATGCACCACTCCATAATCCGGCGAATATAAAGGGTATTAAAGCAGCCCAGGCGCTGTTACCCAATGTACCGCAGGTGGGGGTGTTCGATACGGCATTTCATCAAACTATGCCGGATTATGCCTATGTGTACGGGATTCCCTACGCTCTGTACAAACGTCATGGTATCCGTCGCTACGGATTTCACGGGACTTCGCATCGCTATGTTTCTTACCATGCGGCGCAGCTTCTGGGAAAAACCAAAGAGGAGTTGCGCATCATTACCTGCCACCTGGGGAACGGCTCCAGCATTGCCGCGGTAAAGCACGGGAAATCCGTGGATACCAGCATGGGATTTACCCCTCTGGAAGGTTTGTTGATGGGTACCCGCTGCGGGGATATTGATCCCGCCATTGTATTGCATGTGATGGGGAAAGAAGAACTGACCCCCAGCGAAATTAATACCATGTTAAACAAACACAGCGGTGTGCTGGGCGTCAGCGGCATTAGCAGCGACATGCGCGAAATTGAAGAAAATTACGAGACCCACGACCGTGCTCGCCTGGCGATGGACATTTACACCTACCGCATTAAAAAATACATTGGTGCCTATGCCGCAGCGATGGGTGGGGTGGATATTGTGGCATTTACTGCGGGTATCGGCGAGAACAGCGCCTTTGTGCGCCGCCGGGTGTGCGAGGGGCTGGAATTTCTGGGAATCCATCTGGATAATGAGAAGAATGAGCATGTGGAAAAGGGAAAAGAAACCATCATTTCCGCCGATGATTCGCCGGTGAAAATTATGGTGATTCCCACCAACGAAGAGCTGGTCATCGCTATGGATACCGCTCGCATTGTGGAAGAGATGCGGGGGCAGGGTTAAGCATGAGCTATGCCGAAAACTTATTTCTTCCCTTTTAAAAGAGCGGGATTCCGGAAGCTCCCTTTTCTCCCGTGAGCAAACTCTGGT
>JALWDQ010000641.1:0-10366 GCA_027039625.1 Calditrichia bacterium
TGCCACCATCGAATCGGTACGGCAGGTGGAACCGGATGCAACCATCGAAAAAATTTACCGTCCCTACCACAAACGCATCATGAAATACATTAACTACAAGATTGGCGAAGCCTATTGCGACATCACCTCCCAGCATGCCCGCATCCGGGATAATGTGTTTGTTGATTTGATCCATCGCGCCCAGTTTGGCGCTACCAGCGCGGATATTTCCCTGGCCAGCGCTTTTACCACCCGCTTTAACCTGAAAAAAGGCCCCATTCGCATTAAAGACGTGTACGGCCTTTACCAGTACGAGAACAATCTCTACGTCCTGCTGATGACCGGGGAGCAGATTAAAGACCATCTGGAACGCAGTTCCCGCTATTTTAATCAGATTGATCCCAACGACCCCTTCCGGGTGCCTTTAATCAACAAAAATTTTATGGGATTTAATTACGATATGGCCGAAGGAATTGATTACGAAATTGACATCACAAAACCGGTGGGGCAACGCATCGTAAACATCCGCTACAGTAAAAACGGAAAACCCTTCGATTTGAAACGCAAATACAAAGTGGCGGTGAACAGCTACCGTGCCATGCAGCTGCGCAAAATTTACCATTGCCGGATCCTGTGGCGTTCCAATAAACAGATGCGGGACATTCTGGTAGAATACATTCAACGGGTGCATGTGGTGGGGAAAGATTTTTCGCCCAACTGGCGGTTGGTTCCCGAAGACCTGGTGGAAAAGATCCTCTCTTCTAAACCTCAGTAAAGCACCTCTTTGCTTCTGCTCGTTTTCCGACTCCCTTCCTTTACATTTTAAGAACCGGCCAAACCGCGTATTTCAACCACGGAACACGTTTCAAAAATTTGTCTGAAAGACCGGGGTTAAGGTTACCGGGTAACCTATTTAGAGGTAAAATGCTTCCCTTTGCATTTGATTAAAATCGGAATGCGCACCGGGAACCGGTTTGGCAGCACACACCAACCTCCGGCAGAATCACGAATTTTAAGGGAAAAGATGGGGACTCCTTCCTGAATGCCCGCTTTATTCCGGAGAAAATATCCAGGTGCAGCGGGTGCTACCCGTCCACATTCATTTTGAACTGCCTGGCAAATTCCGCTCTAATCCTCCGTGTCAATAAACCAGAGGACGTCGGAATAAAAGAAGCGATTATCCGGAAAATGAATGCGATGCAACCGATACAAATCAAAAGAATTCAGGTAAGAATGAATCGTATTGCGAATGTTCGAAAGCTGGGCTTTTAACTTCCAGTGTTCTCCGTTGCGATGGTAGAAAATGAGAAAAATGGCATTCTGTCCGGAGCGCTGGGGGCGGTAAATAAATTTGCGGTACAGCCAGTAAAGCAGTTCCTCTTTGTGGCCAATGGCATACCGCAGCGTACGGGAAAAAGCGGCGGGAAACACCAGCGGTTTAATCAGAAAATCTGTGTACTGAATGGTAAGCAAATCTCCTTTTTCGCTTTCCCGGGCAGGGCGCTTTACTTTGGGATGCTCGGCAAAAATCTGATAGATTGCCTGCAAACTCCAGTAGTTGTACCAGCGGTTTAATCCATACTGGCGCACTTCCCGGGGTAAAGTATGGAGTTTGCTTTCGACTTCAGAAAACTTTGGTATTTGATACACAAACTCAATCTGTTCCTCAAATTGAGGAAGATATTTGTAATGCCAGATCTCCGGGCGAGAAAGACGTTTCCGGAGTTCTTTTTCCAGCTGGTTTAAATTCAAATTGGTGTTGGTCATCATCATTCCAACTTCCATGTTTAAAATTTGTAATTCGTTAAAACAATTAGTTCTATTTAAAAAAAGATTTAAAAACCAGAAGCCGGCAATCTCTCATTATTTCTTTTTCTGTTGGCCCGTGTGGGACTCTACCGACAAAGCGGATTAATCCCTCAAAACTCTTTTCCCCTAACGTATGTTTGGTTTATTACCAGAACCCTTATTTTTTAATTTTATTTAATAAACAGAAAAGAGTATATGAGCCGTTCAAATCACATTTTATGGGATTGATTTTTTGGAATGCGACCTTTTGCTTCCCGGGCAGAAAAGCTTGTTGTTGAAGAAGAAAAAGAGTGAACTGTTCTCTGGATAAAAAAGCTATTGTTCGGTGTGCTCTTCTCGTTTCTCGAACATTTTAACAAATTCCTGCTGGTACATTTGCTGGACGAACATCACTGTTCGTTCGTGCGTGGGACGCACCGATTCACCGAACTCTTCTTCCAACCGCCGGGCAATTTGCCGGATGGAATGCTGGCCATCGCACAGGTTCCACACTCGCGAACCTACAGGATCCAGATGCACGCGGCGAGCCCAATTTTTCGGTTTGGGTAATATGCGGGTAAACCAGTTCTCCGGATGGGGTACCAGCACGGTTACGTTTCCCTCTTCGTCCGTTTCGTATTCGCGCTGACGCAGCGGAAACAGATCCAGCCACTGGGTAACAATCTCTTCTCGCGAAGCTTTTTTCTTTTTCCGAAACATGCTTACCTCTATGTTGTGTTCTTCTGAATTTTTGGCAAGAGCCGAAAGTTTGTTTCTTATTCCAGCTTAATTCTTCCCTTCCCGTACCGCCATATTCAGGTAACGATTCAGTGTTTTAATATCAACTTGCAGAATCTCGGCCACCTTTTTTTTCTGCCGAATTCTCCGATAAAGGTGCTGGGCATACAGCGCAGCCATCTCTTTTAACGAATAATTTTTAAACGAAGCACGCTCAATCAGGTGGTCTTCCGGTGTTCCGTTTGTTTCCAGAAGTTCTTTGAGGGTAATTTTTCGGGGATGAAACACAAGCAATCGGGTAATTAGATGTTTCAGTTCCCGCACGTTTCCCGGCCAGGAGAATTTTTTTAATGCCTGGTACACATCGGGCTCTACTTCCGGAACCGGGAGGTCTTCTTCCTGACAGATTTTTTTCAGGAAAAAATCGAAGAACTCGGGAATATCTTCCGGGCGCTGTGCCAGCGAAGGGATATGAATGGTAAATCCTGCCAGCCGATAGTACAGATCCTGCCGAAAGCGCCCTTCTTCCACCAACTGCTGCAAATTGCGATTGGTGGCGGCAACGATGCGCACATTCACCGACACCCGTTCGTGGCTCCCCAGGGGGTAAAAACTTTTCTCTTCAATCACCTGCAGTAATTTGGCCTGAATGTGAAGGGGTAATTCCCCGATTTCGTCCAGCAGTACCGTGCCGCCATCGGCGGCCTTAAATTTACCAATGTGCGAGCGATCGGCACCAGTAAACGCACCGCGGGTGTACCCAAACAGCTCGCTCTCCAGTAAAGTCGGCACCAGATTGGCACAATTAATCACCAGATACGGTTTACTGGCGCGCGGCGAACGCAGGTGAATCAGGTGTGCATAAAAATTTTTTCCCGCACCGGTGGGACCAACCAGTAGTACGGGAGTGTCCGAGCGGGCCAGGTTTTCGATTTGCTCCCGCAAATTTTGCGCCTGGCGGGAGTGCCCCAGAACATCCACCCGAGCAGCGCGGCGGCTGAATTGCTCCCGCAGGTACTGGTTCTCTTTTTCCAGCAGCAGCATTTCGTACGCTTTGCGGATGAAAATGGGCAGTTCCGATTCCAGACGCTCATCCTTCTGAAAAACGGCGTAAGCACCCATCTCCTGCGTCTGCCGATGCAGCTCCCGATCGCCAAAGGAGGTAACCACAATGATTTTAAACAGCCGATCTAATTGAAGTAAATCGCGGATGGTTTGCAACCCAATTTCCGGATCGGGAAGCCCCAGATCCATGATAACCACATCATAGGTGCTGGATTCCATGCTCTGAAGTGCTTCGTCGTGGGAAGTGCAAAAGGTGGGTTCACACACTCCCTTTAACCAGATTTTGTACAGCCGCCGCCAGTTAAGCTGGTCTTCTACAATCAGAACGCGAGGTAGAATATCCATGGCACAATCTGGTTAAAATTCAATTTTCACAATTACCGGAATTTCCTGGCGAAGTTGCTGGAGCCATTTCTGGAATTCCTGCGTTTGCTTGTACTGCAGCGCCCACTGTTCAATCTGCTCCCAATCTTTGTCCAGCGACAGCTCCCGGGCCTGAATGCGTTTGTTTAACCGGATGATATGATAGCCAAAATCGGTGCGGAAGGGTTCGCTAATTTCGCCTTCCTTCAAATTCTTTACCGCCTCTTCAAATTCCTTAATCTGAAATCCACCTTCCTGGAAAGTGCCCAGGTGGCCGTGGTCTTTCTGCACGTTGGGATCATCGGAATATTTTAGCGCCATCTCTTCGAAGGTGGCTTTTCCGTCCAGAATTTCTTGCCGAATTTCTTTTAATTTATTGATGACCCGTTGTTCATCTTCCGGAGTAGGCTGCAATTGAATCAGAATGTGGCGCACGTGAATGCGCTCGCCCTGGCGCTCCAGTAACTGGATGATGTGAAACCCAAACTGAGTTTGCACAATATCCGAAATTTCGCCCGGCTTCAAGGCAAATGCCGCTTCCTCAAATTCCTTGACCAGCGTGCCGCGGGAGACAAATCCCAAATCCCCTCCGTTGGCTGCCGTTCCCGGATCTTCGGAATATTTCCGAGCCAGTTCGGCGAAATCGGCACCCTCGTCTAATTTCTTCTTAATCTCCAGAATTTTCTGATACGCTTTCTGCACACTCTCTTCGCTGGGGGTTACCTGCATCAGAATGTGGCTGATGTCCACGCTGGGTTCGACCCGGGGCAGGCTGTCTCTGTGAGTTTGGTAGAACTCCTCCACCTCCTTGCGGGAAATTTTGATATTTCCGAACCGCTTCTGTCGCAACATGCTAATGCGCATCTGATTTTCAATCTCTTTGCGCAAATCTTTCTTGATTTTAAAAAGAGGCGCGTTGTAGTACTCTTCCAGCTTCTTCTCCGAACCTGCTTGCTGAATCATGTACTGAATCTGACGCTTCAGGCTCTGATCGACCTGCGCATCATCAACCTTGATGGTATCTTCATCGGCTTTGATGAGCAGCAGTTTGTTGTCGATAAGCGTTTCCAGGAACTGTTTCCCCAGTTTTTTGTACAAATCCGGTCGGCGGGTAATGTCGATGCGTTTCTGAAACGCGTACTGGGTAATGAGGGCGTTGATATCCGAAACCAGCACCACATCGTCCCCCACAATCGCGGCAATCCCATCAATCATTTGTTGGCCCAGAGCCAGTTGGACGAGGACAAGAAAAATCGCAAGCAGTAGAATTCGTTTCTTCATAAAAAAGATCACCTATTCCTTGGTTATGTTTCCGTTATTTTGCATGTTCCAGGTGTATTTCAACGCTGGAATTGGCCTGGAGTTTCTTCACCAGTTTATCCCGTTCCTGCAACCGTTTGATGTTCAGTAAGCGCAAACGGATTTCATCCTTCACCAGGTCCAGGCTACGGTAACTGCCTTTGGGCTGGCGATCCAGCATCTGAAAATAGTAAAACCTCCCTTCTATTTTGATGGGACCATAGATTTTCCCGGTGCGTCCGTTTTTCACCGGTTGCTGGATTTCTTTCCGGAGTTCGGAAACAGGGACGTAGCCCAGATCTCCGTTCTTCTCCATTAAACGGTTCATCTGGCTGTCCAGATAGTTTTTCTTAATCACATCCATCAGAAATTCACTCTCCCGAATATCCTTTACAATCGCCCGATCCAGCGTTTCCAGATACAACTGCACCAGATGGACTTCATCATCATCCCGTTTGAATTCTTCTTTGTGTTTCTCGTAGTAATTCACCAGCTCTTCATCCGTTACCTGAAGATGTTGGGGCATCCGGGCGTCCAGATAGGCCTGAGCCAGCATCTCTTTTTCCACATTATGCAAAGCCCATTTCTGGTAAGGGGTCAGTTCCATCTTTTTTTGCCGGGCAGCCTGAGCTAGCAGGGTGTTGCGTACCCAGATGTCCACATACTGCCGAAGTAGTAAATCCTTCTGGTCTTCCTGAACATTGTGAGGCATCCACTCCAGCAACTGCTCGCGGGTGAGTATCTCGTCCCCCACCCGGGCAACAATCTCAATTTCCGGTACCGATTTCTTCTGACACCCCCAGAGGAAGAGGTTCCAGATTGCCAGAATCAGAAACACATGTTTCAGTAAAAATGGAAGTTTCATTATTATTCCCGGAGTTTAAGTATGAATAAACCCATCCGAAGTACCCGGTTCGCCGGGCTGTTTAACTCAAATTCCGCAATAGATAATCGTTAATCCAGTAGATGTACCGTTTACGGAGCTCTTCGGTAATTTTCTCGCGCCGTTTCATAATTTTGTTACGGCGGACGTATCCTTCCACCAACCCACGCACTTCCTGCAGTGTCTTTTGGCGCTCGGGACGATAATCCCCGGTTTTCAAGATGTAGTAATAGGCACCGTGCAACATGGGTGGCAAAATCTGATTGGGACCTGCTTCGAACACTTTGTTCATCAAGTTCCCCAGCGTGGTGGAGTTTTTGGTCTGGTACCCCAGATCGCCACCGCGTTTTTTCATAATCGCCTTCTCCGTATATTGCTTGGCCAGCTCGGTAAAATCTTTTCCGTTCAGCGCCATCTGATAAATCTTCTGCGCCAGCTTTTTATCCTTCACGGCAATTTCCCATACCCGAATTTTGGCCGGTTCAATGTAATCCTGTTTGTGCTTTTCGTAATAGTCCATCACTTCGGTGGCGTTGTAAGTCACCTTGTCGCGGATTTCCTTTTGCTCGAACAATTCTTTCAGCTTGTTCCGTTTGAGGGCTTCGATCTGTCTGGCAATATCGGGAACTTCATCGTACCCTCGCTTTTTGGCAACCTGCACCCAGGCCTGATAAGCCATGTGGTTGTTTAGTACTTTTTTCATCTGTTCCAGATTGGTGTACCGCTGGTAGAAGCGATGAAACCGCCCGCGGAACTGAGTAATGAAGTAATCGCCGGTAATCTCCAGAGAACCCACTTTTGCCAGCAATAATTTTCGCTTTTCGGAGGGGAAGCTATCGTCGCTCTTCGGCTTTTTACTGGCCCATTCCCGAACCGCGTTCACAAATTCCTGAATGGCATCTTCGTGAATTTCGGTGCCAACCTCTTTTTTGAATTCTTCCGTGTACTTCTGGTAAAGTTTGTCTCCTTCGCCCCGGAAGTACCGCTGGTAGAGCAACCGCTTAATATCGTTTCGAGCTTCCTCAAAACTCTGTCCCGAAGGCTGATTCCGCATCGTCACCACCTTCAGGATGTAAATTCCGTTATCGGTAACGACGGGACCCACCACATCTCCGGAGTTTGCCTGAAGCATGGCTTTATCCACTTCCGGATCCAATCCTCCGGGATTGTAAGGATCGATGACCCCCTTTTTCCCTTTCAGGAAGTTGGCATCGGTGTATTTTTCCGAAAGGCGTTCGGCACTCTCGCCTTTTTTAATGCGCTCCACAATTTCGTTGGCCAGCGCTACTGCCTCCTCCTTACTCCGCTCGTTTTTAATCTTTTCCGAGGTTTTGTAGCCCAATACGACGGCCACTACCTTAATTCGCTTTTGCTCCAGATCGTAAATGGTGCGCATCAGGCTTTCCGGCACCAGTTTATCCACAATCAACTCTTCGTACATGCGCTGTGCCATCAGGTTGTTCGCCCGGGCAGAAATTTCGTTTACAAATTCCGGCAGGGTATCCAGCCCCAATTCTCGGGCACGAATAATCCGTAACCGTTCATCAATTAATGATTGCAAAAACTTCTTGCGATCCTTGATCGAAATTTTATCCAGCTTCTCCGTCCCATATTCTTTGGATAATCCCAGTTTAAATTCTTCCAGACCAATCTTCTCCTTACCCACTTTTGCCACAACATCGGGCTTTTTTCCGCAACCGGAAAGGATCATCAAAGTAAAAAGGAAAATGATTCCCGCAATTCCCAATCGTCTCATTCTGTGCCCTCCTGTATCGACACGGTTTGGTTTAGCCATATTTTATATTTTTGGATAAATATACTAAATCATTTACCACCATTAAACGCATCTGTAAAGCAATCAATTCAAGTAATTTATTATAACCTTTAATTCTCAATCGCACATCTTTTGTGATTGCGAGCAGAACGCAATTTAGCGAAGCAATCCTTTGTTCGGACAGTTCTATTACAGAAAGAACATTCGAAATTGCTTCGGTGCTGTATGCCTCGCATTGACAATAGAGCACAAAGGGTTTCAATTGTCCCTTCGGGACAAATTTCCAGGTAATGGGGCTTTATTTCCCATATTTGAAAATATGGGCTATTGGCATTCCATCGCTTCGCGATGTTTACTGTACAGGTAATTTTTGAAATCGTCCCGACAGGGACGGAATGCCAATGCGCAGCATTCTGAGAATAGCCCACAAATTCATTTGTGGGAAACAAATCATTCACCCCATAAACCCGTCCCGGAAGGGACGGGATGACACTTCTCCTGATAATCTCTCCCTTTTCAATTCAATGATTACAGTGTTTTCAGACTTATCAATCGCCAATAAATCTAACGGACCTGATTTAGTTATAACTTGTTTCCCTATGATTACTAAATCAGACCCAACAATAGACGGATTGGAAATAATCCATTTTTCTAAATCATAAGGTTCGGTCCGTCCTTCTTGAGCCAAGTTAGTTTCAATAGATAACAATTTACCATCTAATATCTGCCATGTTTTAATTTCGGTGGCCATTACTATTTTCTATATATTTTAATGTTAACATCCATTTTAATAATCTGAGAGAATATGAGAAGCCTTTAAATTTGGCAAGAAGTTTTTTGCAAAACTGAGCATGTCCTCCATGGTTCGTCCCTTCAGGGGAACATGAATTTTTAGCCCGTTACTCTGGCTAAACTGAATTTTGGCCATCTGCTGGTTTAAATACCGGGGAAGTTCTTTCTCCACAAAGAAATCGCTTTCGCCCACCCGTTCGTCAATGGTGAGGATCATTTTGTTCCGGTCGATTTTCACCTGCTTTACAAAGTGCTGGCTGGCCAGTTTTTTGATTTTCACCATTTCCACCAGTTTCCGTGCCGGGTCGGGCAGCGGTCCAAAGCGGTCGCGCATCTCTTCCACCAATTTCTCGATGCCGCTCAAGCTGTCCAGATGCAGCAAGCGGTGGTAAATCATCACCTTCTCGTTGGAGGAAGGGATGTACTCATCCGGCAAATACATATCGGCGTTTATCTCCACCGTGGCATCCACCTGGGGGAGTTTCGGTTTTCGGGCGAGTAAAGATTCGGGAAGATTTTCCTCCTGGAGGCGCTCCACCGTCTCGCGCAAAATTTTCTGGTACAGGTCGAACCCCACTGCATTGATGAAGCCACTTTGCTGATGCCCCAGCAGATTTCCCGCCCCCCGAATTTCCAGATCTCGCATGGCGATTTTTAAACCGGAACCCAGATCGGTAAATTCCTCGATGGCATACAACCGCTTCATGGCGGTTTCGCTTAACTTTTCCGTGGGAGGAATAAGCAGATAGGCATACGCCTGGCGTTCGGAACGCCCTACCCGCCCCCGGAGCTGGTAAAGCTGTGCCAGCCCAAAACGGTCCGCGCGATTGATGATAATGGTGTTGCAGTTGGGTAAATCCAACCCGTTTTCAATGATCATGGTGGAGACCAGCACGTCGTATTTCCCCTCGTAAAAATCGTTCATCACCCGCTCCAGTTCCCGTTCTTTCATCTGGCCGTGGGCAATGGCGATGCGCGCCCGGGGCACAATTTGCTTCACCAGTGCCGCAATCCCTTCGATGGTCTGCACCCGATTGTGCACAAAAAACACCTGCCCACCCCGTTCCATCTCGTAGGTAATGGCTTTGTAGATTAAATCTTCGTCCCAGGTGGCAATTTCGGTAATAATGGGCAGCCGGTTCCGCGGTGGGGTGTCGATGTTGGAGAGGTCCCGGGCACCCATCAGGCTCATTTGCAGAGTGCGGGGGATGGGAGTCGCCGTGAGCGTGAGGGTGTCCACATTCACCCGTAATTTTCGCAATTTTTCCTTATGGGAAACCCCAAACTGCTGTTCTTCATCGATGATGAGCAGTCCCAGATTCTTGAAATTGACATCTTTGGAAAGCAAACGATGGGTCCCGATGATGATATCCACATCCCCGGATTGTAACCGTTCCAGAACCTGGCGCTGCTCCCGGGGGGTGCGAAACCGGGAAAGCACTTCGATATTGACCGGGAAATTGCGCAACCGCTCCCGGAATGTGTGAAAATGCTGCTGGGCCAGAATGGTGGTGGGAACCAGCACCGCCACCTGCTTTCCATCCATCACGGCTTTAAACGCCGCCCGAATTGCCACTTCGGTTTTGCCGAAGCCTACATCCCCGCACACCAATCGGTCCATGGGGCGAGGTTGCTCCATATCCTCTTTCACCTCCCGGGTTGCTCGAATCTGGTCGGGAGTATCG